>NZ_JBEPEQ010000008.1:0-73854 GCF_040300925.1 Micromonospora sp. NPDC000207 | reverse complement strand
CGTGGTCGGAGCGCTCCGACCACGCCCGCCGGAGCATGGGAGCATAGGGGGAGGCCGGTGTACGCCGGCCCGATCACGTCAGCCGACCAGAACGGACCGCTGTGCCACCGAAGCTCGATTCCGGCGCGAACGCTCCTGGTGCCACCGACCCGGGGCGCATCCGGAACTTCTGCATCATCGCCCACATCGACCACGGAAAGTCGACCCTGGCCGACCGGATGTTGCAGCTCACCGGTGTGGTCGACCCCCGGCAGATGCGCGCCCAGTATCTCGACCGAATGGACATCGAGCGCGAGCGCGGCATCACCATCAAGAGCCAGGCGGTCCGGATGCCGTGGACCATCCGGGAGGGCGACCGGGCCGGTGAGACGGCGGTGCTCAACATGATCGACACCCCTGGGCACGTCGACTTCACCTACGAGGTGTCCCGGTCGTTGGCGGCCTGCGAGGGTGCTGTCCTGCTCGTCGACGCGGCGCAGGGGATCGAGGCGCAGACCCTGGCGAATCTCTATCTGGCGATGGAGAACGACCTGCACGTGATCCCGGTGCTCAACAAGATCGACCTCCCGGCCGCCCAGCCGGAGAAGTACGCCGAGGAGTTGGCCCACCTGATCGGCGGTGACCCGGCCGACTGCATCCGGGTCTCGGGCAAGACCGGGGACGGCGTCCCGTACCTGCTGGACGAGATCGTCAGGCAGTTCGTCCCGCCGGTCGGCGAGGCGGAGGCCTCGGCCCGGGCGATGATCTTCGACTCGGTCTACGACGTGTACCGGGGCGTGGTCACCTACGTCCGGGTGGTCGACGGGCACATCAGCGCCCGGGACCGGATCAAGATGATGTCCACCGGGGCGGTGCACGAGCTGCTGGAGATCGGGGTGATCTCGCCGGAGATGGTGAAGGCCGACGCGCTCGGTGTCGGCGAGGTGGGTTACCTGATCACCGGGGTGAAGGACGTCCGGCAGTCCCGGGTCGGTGACACGATCACCATCAACACCCGACCCGCCACCGAGGCCCTGGGCGGGTACAAGGACCCGAAGCCGATGGTCTACTCGGGGCTGTACCCGATCGACGGCTCCGACTACCCGAACCTGCGGGACGCCCTCGACAAGCTCAAGCTCAACGACGCCGCCCTGACCTACGAGCCGGAGACCTCAGGTGCGCTCGGCTTCGGTTTCCGCTGCGGCTTCCTCGGCCTCCTGCACCTGGAGATCATCCGGGAGCGGCTGGAGCGGGAGTTCAACCTCGACCTGATCTCGACCGCGCCGAACGTGGTCTACCGGGCCATCACCGAGGACGGTGAGGAGATCACCGTCACCAACCCCAGCGAGTACCCGACCGGCAAGATCGCCGAGGTGTACGAGCCGGTGGTCCGGGCCACCGTCCTCACCCCCAACGACTACGTGGGCGCGGTGATGGAGCTCTGCCAGGGTCGGCGGGGCAGCCTGCTCGGCATGGACTACCTCTCCGCCGACCGGGTCGAGCTGCGGTACACCCTGCCACTGGCGGAGATCATCTTCGACTTCTTCGACCAGCTCAAGAGCCGTACCAAGGGGTACGCCTCACTCGACTACGAGCCCTCCGGCGAGCAGTCCTCCGACCTGGTGAAGGTGGACATCCTCCTGCACGGCGACCCGGTCGACGCGTTCAGCGCCATCGTCCACAAGGACAAGGCGTACACCTACGGGACCACGATCGCCGCGAAGCTGCGCAGCCTCATTCCGCGCCAGCAGTTCGAGGTGCCGATCCAGGCCGCCATCGGCAGCCGGGTGATCGCCCGGGAGACCATCCGGGCGATCCGCAAGGACGTGCTCGCCAAGTGCTACGGCGGTGACATCAGCCGTAAGCGCAAGCTGCTGGAGAAGCAGAAGGAGGGCAAGAAGCGGATGAAGATGGTGGGCCGGGTGGAGGTGCCCCAGGAGGCATTCATCGCCGCCCTCTCCTCCGACGGCGGCGACCAGAAGTCCAGCGGCAAGAAGTGACCCTCCCGGGTCGATGACGAGTCCGACCGGCCGGGGTCGCCCTCACCGAGGGGGTGACCCCGGTCGTCGCGTGTCCAACCACGAGCACGGGCCGGGTCGATGGGTTCCCGGTCACTTCCGTGTCAGACATCGGTTTGAGTTTTCGATGGGTCGGGAACTGTGGGGTCACGACAGCAAGCGACCCCCGAATACTGAAGGAGAACGGCCGTGACCGTCATCGGAATCATCACCGCGCTCATCGTCGGCCTGATCGTTGGTGCGCTGGGCCGGTTGGTCGTCCCGGGCCGCCAGAACATGCCGATCTGGCTGCACATGCTCATCGGTGTCGGTGCCGCACTTCTGGGCACCGTGCTCGCCCGGGCACTCGGCCTGGCCACCGGTAGCGCTTTCAACCTGGGTGAGTTCGTGGTCCAGGTCCTGCTCGCCGCTGCCGCGGTGGCGCTGGTCGCCGGTGTCGGCGGTCGTCGTCGCGGGGTCACCCGGTAAGTAGTGGTAACGCCGAAGGGCGCCCGACCGGACCGGTCGGGCGCCCTTCGGCGTGCCGTTAGGCTGGCCCTCATGACGGGCACACTGGTGGCGGTGAACCTCGCGGTGGTGACCGAGGCGGCGTGGGCGGGGGACGCCAGTGGCCGTACCGGCATCGACAAGCGGCCGGCCGACGGGCGGGTGGCGCTGCACACCGAGGGCGTGATCGGGGACTTCATCGGCGAGCGGGCCCACCACGGCGGCCCCGAGCAGGCGGTGTACGCCTACGCCGAGGAGGACGCCGCCTGGTGGTCGGCCGACCTCGGCCGGGACCTGACGCCCGGCTGCTTCGGGGAGAACCTCACCACCTCCTCGGTCGACGTGACCGGGGCGGTGATCGGTGAGCAGTGGCTGATCGGCTCCGCGCTGCTGCAGGTCACCAAGCCGCGTACGCCGTGCCGCACCTTCGCCGGGTTCTGGGGGGTGCCGGATCTGATCAAGCGGTTCACCGCACGGGCCACTCCGGGCGCGTACCTGCGGGTGCTGCGCGAGGGTGAGGTCGGCGCGGGTGACCGGGTGCAGGTCGTGGCCCGCCCCGACCACGGGGTGACAGTCGGGGAGGTGTTCCGGGCCGTCAGTGGTGAGCCGGAGCTGCTGCCCCGGCTGCTCGACGCCCCGGAACTGCCCGACTCGGTAGCGGCGAAGGTCCGTCGTCGCCTGGGCCGTCCGGGCTGACCGTTGTCACCGGTGTCGTCCGGGCTGACCGTCGGCGGCGACCTCCGCCACCTGCGAAGAAGGGGCCCCT
The DNA here is from genome assembly GCF_040300925.1 of Micromonospora sp. NPDC000207. Lineage (NCBI taxonomy): Bacteria > Bacillati > Actinomycetota > Actinomycetes > Micromonosporales > Micromonosporaceae > Micromonospora > Micromonospora sp. NPDC000207. The sequence continues at coordinate 70,605 of NZ_JBEPEQ010000008.1, read as the reverse complement.
GCCGTCGCAGGACGCGACTGGCAGGGGCCCCTTCTCATCGGATCAGCGCAGCCAGGGGACGCTGCGGTCGAGCAGACCGCGCTCCTTGAGCTCCTTGCGCAGCGGGATCTCGTCGTCGACGTACCCGTTCCAGTTGATGCCCCAGTAGTTCGCGGTGTGCGTACCCTCGCCGCAGAGCTGACGCTGCACCGGCGACCGGTTGGCCCACCACTCGCCCTCGGCGTCGATGTGCAGCTCGTCGAGGGGGCGGATCCACCGGTAGGTGTAGCCGACGAAGAGCATCTTGCGGGTCACGTTCGACAGGTTCGTCGAGCGGGAGTGCCACTGTCGACGGTCGAAGATGAACGCGTCACCCGGGTTCGCGGTGATCTCCACCGTGCCCTCCGGGTCCGGGTTGTGCACGGCCAGGTCGTCGGGGCGGGGCAGCGAGTTCCACAGGTGACTGCCGGGGATGACCTTGGTGGCTCCCCGACCGGTCTCCGAGAGGTCGGACAGGACGTACGCGACCTTCAGCGAGAACATCGGCCGGGGCAGGTTCGGGTCCATCGTCTCCGGGTCGGAGTTCTGCCGGTACCCGTCCTGGTGCCAACCCCAGTACGGCTTCTCCGGCTCCGCCGCCGGTGGGGTGACGTCCAGGTGGTTGTGGTGGGTGTAGATGTTCCAGCCGGCCAGACCCCACATGTAGGGGAAGGCGATCGGGTGGGTGAGCAGCCCGCCGAAGAGCTCGTCGCGCTCCAGGAAGCCCAGCAGGTGCAGGGTGCCGTCCTTGGTCGTGTTGCCCTTGGACTTCTCCTCGGCGTAGACCCGGTCGACGGCCTCTTCCAGAGCGGCCCGGTGGTCCTCCGTCAGCACGTTGCGCAGGAGCAGGAAGCCCTGCTCGTGGAACTCCTTGCGGTCGGTGTCGCTGATCGGTTCGTAGCCGGTCCGGCCCTCGTAATCGAACACCTCGTCGTACCCCTCCCCATGAGGTGAAACCTTTTCTGGCACAGGCCGCCGATCGTAACTCGCGGTGGCGAGAGCGGACCAAGGGCCGTAGGTCCCCTACCGAATCCGCCACTGACCAGCGGCGATCTCTCGGCTGCGGTAGGTGAGGGGCCAAAACTGCGGCAAGGGCGGGGAGAACCGAAATGCAACCTGTGCGCCAGGTGTCGGGTGTGCGCGGTTGTGCGGGTGCTGCGGAACCCCGGACGAGGGGGAATCAGACGTCGCCGAACACCTCGGCGAGGACCCGACCCGCGGCGTCGCCGCCGTCGTCCACGGTCTTCCACCCGCCCTGCTTCGCTGTCCACTCCAGGCCGGCGAAGCGGACCCGCTTCACCCCGTGGTCGTTTGCGTGCGCGACCAGCCAGTGCGCGTACCGCCAGCCGTCGCGCTCGTCGCCGGCCGGCACGGCGAGCCCGGTCAGGTCGGCCGGGGACTCGGTGCCGGGCAGTCCCCAGTCGAGGTTGAGCCCCTCGGTGAGCGCCGCCGCCGCGGCCTGACCCCGCATCACCGGCTCGGTGCCGGTGGTGCAGGAGACCGCCCCGGTCGCCTCGCCCAGCAGGGCGCGGGTGAGCACCTCCGAGTCGCCGGCCCACTTCTCGTACGCCTCGGGGAAGGCCGACCGTTGGACGGCCTGGGCGGCGTCGGTGACCCGCATCTCCTCCCAGCCCCTGACCTTCTTCAGCGCTGCGTAGAACCGCCGGGCCGCGTACCGGGGGTCCTGGATCTCGGTCGGGGTGCCCCAACCCTGGCTGGGACGCTGCTGGAACAGGCCCACCGAGTCCCGGTCCCCGCCGGTCAGGTTGCGCAGGCTGGACTCCTGGTAGGCGGTGGCCAGCGCGATCACCACGGCGCGCTCCGGCATCCCGCGCTGGGCGCCGATCGCGGCGATGGTGGCGGCGTTCGCCATCTGCTGCGAGTCGAGACCGACCTGTCCGTCTGCCTGGACCGTGCAGCTGCGGCCCGCGAACGTGACCCGCATCTGCCCGACCTGACGGGCGACGAACCAGATCCCGAGTACGGCGACGACGGCCAGGACGACTCCGCTTGCCACGACTGCCCGAGTTCGCACCCGCACCCCCTGTTCGACAGTTCGACAAGAGTACGTCGCCGTGACCGAGGAACCGCCTGTTCAACCGGATCGTCACGTTCCGTGTGCATGTCGTGGTATCTGGGTTCCCGCCGTTGGGCTGCCGGAAACGTCGCCCCCCGATCAGGCCGATGGACCGGTCAGGCCGATGGACCGGTCGAGGCGGGAACCCAGCTCGCATCCCGCTTCTCCCGGAAGGCCCGCACCCCCTCGCGCCCCTCGGCGGAGAGGAAGTAACCGGTCGACAGCTCGGAGAGGGTGGTCAGGTCGGCCCGCAGGTCGGCCGGGGCCGGTCGGGACAGCAGCTGCTTCGTGCCGGCCAGCGCCCCGGGTGCCCCACGGACCAGCGAGGCGCAGAACCGGGCCACAGTCGCGTCCAGCTCCCCGGCCGGGACGGCGGCGGTGACCAGGCCGATCTCGGCGGCCCGCCGGCCGTCGAAGGTGTCCCCGGTCAGGTACAGCTCGGCGGCGGCACGGGGGGCCAGCCGGGGCAGCACCGTCGCGGAGATCACCGCCGGGATCACCCCGATCCGGACCTCGGTGAAGGCGAAGGTGGCCTCCTCGGCGCAGATCGCCAGGTCGGCGGCGGCGATCAGGCCCAGCCCCCCGGCGCGGGCCGGTCCGGCGACCCGGGCCACCACAGGCTTCGGGCACTCCCGGACGGCGGCCAGGAGGTCGCCGAGCCGCCCGGCCGGTACGGTCCCCGCTGCGGAGGCGGCAGCGGTCTCCTTGAGGTCGGCGCCGGAGCAGAAGACCGGGCCGGTGTGGTCGAGCACCACCACCCGGACGGTGTCGTCGGAGACGGCGTCGTCCAGCCCGGCCAGCAGCTGGGTCATCAGCGGCGTGGAGAGGGCGTTGCGGGTGGGCGGGCTGTCCAGCGTGAGGGTGGTCACCCCACGGGACGTGGCGACCCGCACCAGAGGGTCGGGAGAGCTCATGCGGGCACACTAGTGGCTGTGCCCGGTCTCCTCCCAGATGGCGAAACCGTTCCGGTAGACGGAACCCTCCCCGACACCGCCACCGCCGCCGTCGGTGCGCGCGGGTTCGGGGTGTACCTCCACGTCCCGTTCTGCGCCAGCCGCTGCGGGTACTGCGACTTCAACACCTACACCGCCGCCGAGCTGGGGGGCGGTGGGAGCCGGGACGGTTACGCCGACACGGTGCTGGCCGAGGTGGAGCTGGCGCGGCGGGTGCTCGGCGACTCCCCGCCACCCCGGGTGGACACCGTCTTCGTCGGTGGCGGGACCCCGACCCTGCTGCCCGCCGACGACCTGGCCCGGTTGCTCGATGCAGTCGACCGCACGTGGGGGCTCGCCGCCGACGCCGAGGTGACCACCGAGGCCAACCCCGAGTCGGTCACCCCCGCCTCGTTGAAGACCCTCCGGGCGGCCGGCTACACCCGGATCTCACTGGGCATGCAGTCCGCCGCTGCCGGGGTGCTGGCCGTCCTCGACCGGCGGCACAGCGCCGGCCGGGCCACCGCCGCCGCCCTGGAGGCCCGCGACGCCGGGTTCGACCACGTCAACCTGGACCTGATCTACGGCACCCCGGGGGAGCGGGCGGAGGACTTCGCGGCCAGCCTCGACGAGGTGGTGGCCGCCGGCGTGGACCACGTCAGCGCGTACGCCCTGATCGTGGAGGACGGCACCCGACTCGCCACCCGGATGCGGCGGGGTGAGCTGCCGTACCCCTCCGACGACGTCGCGGCGGACCGTTACCTGGCCGCCGACGCCGCCCTCGGTGCGGCCGGTTTCTCCTGGTACGAGGTCTCCAACTGGGCCCGTACGCCGGCCGCCCGGTGTCGGCACAACCTGCTCTACTGGACCGGCGGGGACTGGTGGGGCCTGGGGCCGGGGGCACACAGCCACGTCGGCGGGGTCCGCTGGTGGAACGTCAAGCATCCCACCGCGTACGCCCGGCGGCTCGCCGAGGGCGCCTCCCCGGGGCAGGCCCGGGAGGTGCTCACCTCGGCCGAGGCGCACATGGAGGACGTGATGCTCCGGCTCCGCCTCGCCGAAGGTCTGCCGCTGGAGACCCTCGACGAGGCCGGTCGGGCCGGTGCCGACCGGGCTCTGGCCGCAGGGCTGCTCGACGCGTCCCGGTTCGCCGCCGGTCGGGCCGTGCTCACCCTGCGGGGGCGGTTGTTGGCCGACGCCGTCGTCCGCGACCTGCTGCCGTGAGCCGGTCGCGGACGACGCTGTGGGTCACTTCACGAAGGTGAACGTCATCGGGTAGCGGTACAGCTGGCCCTCGTTGGCCTTGAGCCCGCCGATGATCCCGAAGACCAGCGGGACCAGGCCGACCACGAAGGGCAGGAAGCCGAGCAGGCCGCAGGTGATGATGGCCAGCACGATGCTCACCGCGAGCGCGATCACCCAGGTGAGCTGGAAGTTCAGCGCGGCCACGGCGTGCGCCCGGGCGGTGGCCGACTGCGGTCCCCGGACCATCATCGCGACCAGTGGGGCCACCCAGCCGAGCAGACCACCGCCGACCACGACGCCCGCCGCCCCGCCGAAGTGGGCGATCAGCGACCAGGTCTTGTCGTCGCTGCTCAGACCCGACGGGGGGCCGTAGCCGGGCGGCGGGGGGCCGTAGCCGGCCGGGCCGGTGCCGTAGCCGCCGGGCGCGCCCGGGTCGTAGCCGCCACCGGGTGGGTACGACCCGCCGGGTGGGGGATAGCCGCCGGGCGGGGGACCCGGTGGTGGGTATCCGCCGCCGGAGTCCGGCTGCTCCGGTGAACCGAACCCACCGGGTGGGGGGTACCCACCGGGACCGGACGTCCCGGACAGTGGTGCCGTGGATTGTTCGTGACCGGCCGACCCCGTCGAGGGTGGCGGCTCGGCCGCAGAGAAAGGTGGGGTGGGGGGCAGCGGAGCCGTCGGGTCCGGTGCCGGACGGCCGGGATCGCCCGATCCGGGCGGGCGGGGCGGTTCGGTCATGACGGACACGGTAGGCCCACCTGGCAACCTTCACCAGCGCAACACCGGCCCGCCCGACGCCGGGCTCCACCCGGACATCGACGTACGGGTGGTCCGTCACTGATCATCGCGCCGGTGGGGGCAGCGGACGTAGACTGGCACTCGCTACAGTCGAGTGCCAGGGCGCGACGCGGTCGAGGTCGACCGGCGCGGGACGGGAGGTGGGAGATGGGTCTCGACGACCGCAAACTCGCCGTACTGCGCGCGATCGTCGAGGACTACGTCGCCACTCAGGAGCCGGTCGGCAGCCGGGCCCTGGTCGAGCGGCACCAGCTCGGGGTCTCCCCGGCCACGGTCCGCAACGACATGGCGGTCCTGGAGGAGGAGGGCTACATCCGGCAGCCGCACACCAGCGCCGGCCGGGTCCCCACCGACCGGGGATACCGTCTCTTCGTCGACAGGTTGTCCCGGGTCAAGCCGCTGAGTCCGGCCGAGCGGCGGGCCATCGAGCGGTTCCTGATGGGCGCTGTCGACCTCGACGACGTGGTGCACCGCACCGTGCGGCTGCTGGCCCAGCTGACCCGGCAGGTGGCGGTGGTGCAGTATCCGAGCCTGGCCCGCTCCTCGGTCCGGCACCTGGAGCTGGTGCCGATCTCGACCACCCGGCTGATGCTGGTGATGATCGCCGACACCGGGCGGGTGGAGCAACGGCTCGTCGAGCTGCCCGCCCCGGTCCCCGCCGACGACGTCACCGACCTGCGTCGGCTGATGAACGAGAAGCTCGTCGGGACCAGGCTGTCGGAGACCCCGCCGCTGGTCCAGGTGCTCGTCGACGAGGCACCGACGCAGCTGCGGCCGGCCATGACCACCCTCTCCACCGTGCTGCTGGAGACGTTGGTCGAGCGCCACGAGGAGCGGCTTGCGCTGGCCGGCACCGCCAACCTCACCCGGGGCGGCCTGCTCGACTTCCAGGGGTCGCTGCGGCCGATCCTGGAGGCGCTCGAGGAGGAGGTCGTCCTGCTCAAGCTCATCGGTGAGGCCGAGCCGAGCACCACCCGGGTGCTGATCGGCGACGAGAACGAAGTAGACAATCTCCGGGCCGCCTCCGTGGTCAGCACCGGCTACGGGCCGGGTGCCACCATCGTGGGTGGGCTCGGTGTGCTGGGGCCGACCCGGATGGACTACCCCGGGACCATCGCCACGGTACGAGCCGTGGCACGCTACGTGGGCGAGTTGCTGGCCCAGAACTGATCCAGTCGGGCCGACGATCGGCGCAGAGCGAGACGAACATGAGGACACGGGACGCAGTGGCCAGGGACTACTATGGCATCCTCGGCGTGAGCCGGGAAGCCTCCGACGACGAGATCAAGCGCGCCTACCGCAAGCTGGCGCGGCAGTTCCATCCGGACGTCAATCCGGATCCGGAGGCCCAGGAGAAGTTCAAGGACATCAACGCCGCGTACGAGGTCCTCTCGGACGACCGGAAACGGCAGATCGTCGACCTGGGCGGGGACCCGCTGGCTCCGGGCGGCGGGGGCGCCGGCCCGGGTGGGCCGGGAGCCGGTCCGTTCGCCGGGTTCCAGGACATCATGGACGCCTTCTTCGGTGGTGCCGGTGGCGCGACCCGAGGGCCGCGACCGCGTACCCGTCCGGGTGCCGACGCGATCCTGCGGCTGGAGCTCGACCTGCACGAGACGGCCTTCGGGGTGGAGGCCCCGATCACCGTCGACACCGCGGTGCTCTGCACCACCTGCTCCGGGGCGGCCACCGCCGCCGGCACCCACCTGGACACCTGCGAGGCGTGCGGTGGTCGGGGCGAGGTGCAGTCGGTGCAGCGGACCTTCCTCGGTCAGGTGGTCTCCGCCCGGCCCTGCACCGTCTGCCAGGGGTACGGCACCACCATCCCGCACCCCTGCCCCACCTGCGCCGGTGACGGGCGGGTCCGGACCCGCCGGTCGCTCACCGTCAAGATCCCTGCCGGGGTCGAGGACGGCATGCGGATCCGGCTGGCCCAGCAGGGCGAGGTCGGCCCGGGCGGCGGCACCCCCGGCGACCTGTACGTCGAGATCCACGAACGGCCGCACGACGTCTACTCCCGCAAGGGCGACGACCTGCACTGCCGGGTGACGGTGCCGATGACCGCCGCCGCCCTCGGCACCCGGCTGACCATCAAGACGCTCGACAGCGAGGAGGCCGTCGACGTCAAGGCCGGCACCCAGCCGGGCAGCACCCTGCGCCTGCGGGCCCGGGGCGTACCGCACCTGCGCGGCACCGGCCGGGGTGACCTCTACGTCCACCTGGACGTACGGACCCCGACCAAGCTCGACGCCGACCAGGAGCGGATGCTGCGCGACTTCGCCAAGACCCGGGGCGAGGAGGTCGCCGAGCTGAGCAAGCAGGGCGGCTTCTTCTCCCGGATGCGCGACGCGTTCAACGGGCACGCCTGACGTGTCGGCACCGCTGTTCCTGGTCGACGCGCTGCCGACCGGGGACGTGCTCACCCTGGACGGCCCGGAGGGGCACCACGCGGCCACCGTCCAACGGCTGCGGGTCGGCGAGGAGCTGCTGCTCGCCGACGGCCGGGGCGGGACCGCCGCCGCGGTGGTCACCCTCGTCGGCCGGGGCAGCCTGGAGATCGAGGTCACCTCCCGGGGGTACGTCGACGCCGACGTCCCCCGGCTGGTGGTGGTGCAGGGCATCGCCAAGGGCGACCGGGGTGAGCTGGCCGTCCAGGCGATGACCGAGACCGGGGTGGACGAGATCGTGCCCTGGGCGGCGTCCCGCTCCGTGGTGCAGTGGCGCGGGGAGCGGGGCGTACGGGCCCGACAGAAGTGGGTGGCCACCGCCCGGGAGGCGGCCAAGCAGGCCCGCCGGGCGTGGCTGCCGGTGGTGGCCGGGGCGCCCGACGAGTCGACGTCGACAGTGGCTCGGCGGGTGGCCGGAGCCGCCGCCGCCTTCGTCCTGCACGAGGGTGCCCAGGAGCGGCTGAGCACCGCCGAGCTGCCCGAGACAGGTGAGATCGTGCTGGTCGTCGGCCCCGAGGGCGGGGTGAGCGAGCCGGAGCTGACGACGTTCACCGAGGCCGGTGCCCGGCCGGTACGCCTCGGCCCGACGGTGCTGCGTACCTCCACCGCCGGGGTGGCCGCCCTCGCCGTCCTCGCCACCCGACTCGCCCGTTGGTGACCCGCCCGGGCCGGGTGGTTGGACTGTCGGTTCGGGGTAAGACACATCGACATGGCCGACATCTCGCTGCTGGACCTCGCCGACGACTACCGGGTGGCTGACGGCCACGACGACGACCCCGTTCTGCTGCGCCACGACGGCAGCCCGGTGGAGACCTGGCGCGAGGACTATCCGTACGACCACCGGATGGAGCGCGACGAGTACGACCGGGACAAGCGGCTGCTCCAGATCGAGTTGCTCAAGCTCCAAGAGTGGATCAAGGAGTCGGGCGAGCGACTGGTGATCCTCTTCGAGGGGCGGGACGCGGCCGGCAAGGGCGGCACCATCAAGCGCTTCATGGAACACCTCAACCCGGACGGGGCCAAGGTCATCGCGCTGACCAAGCCGAACGAGCGGGAGTCCACCCAGTGGTACTTCCAGCGGTGGATCGACCACCTGCCGGCGGCGGGCGAGATCGTGCTGTTCGACCGTTCCTGGTACAACCGGGCCGGGGTGGAACGGGTGATGGGCTTCTGCACCCGCAAGGAGTACCTGGAGTTCCTCCGTCAGGCCCCCGAGCTGGAGCGGATGCTCACCCGCTCGGGGATCAGGCTGGTCAAGTTCTGGTTCTCGGTGTCCCAGAACGAGCAGCGGACCCGGTTCGCGATCCGGCAGGTCGACCCGGTACGCCAGTGGAAGCTCTCCCCGATGGACATCGCATCCCTGGACAAGTGGGACGAGTACACCGAGGCCAAGGAGGCGATGTTCTTCTACACCGACACCGCCGACGCGCCGTGGACCGTGGTGAAGAGCAACGACAAGAAGCGGGCCCGACTGGAGGCGATGCGCCACGTCCTGCACCGCTTCGGGTACGCCGAGAAGGATCCCGAGGTGGTCGGAGCACCGGACCCGATGGTCGTGGGCCCGGCCGGTCTGGACCTGCGCCCCGACGACCAGCCGGTCCACGTCTTCCCCCGGCTGTGACCGCCACCTTTCAGCGCAGGTAGGAGGCGCCGTTGAGGTCCACGACGGTGCCGGAGGCCCACTCGGCCTGCGGGGAGGCCAGCCAGTGCACTGCGGCGGCGATCTCCGCAGGCTGGGCGACCCGGTTGAAGGGGCTCTGTGCGCGTACCGCGTCGCCGCGCGGGGCCTTCAGGTGCTCGTTGGTCATGTCGGTGGCCACGAACCCGGGGGCGACGGTGGCCACGGCGATCCCGTACGGGGCCAACGCCACCGCCAGGGACTGACCCATCGCGTTGAGCCCCGCCTTGCTCGCCCCGTACGCCGGGTTGGTCGGCTCTCCCCGGAACGCCCCCCGGGACGAGACGTTGACGATCCGGCCACCCCTGTCACGCATGTGCTGGGCGGCGCACCAGGCGGCGTTGGCCGCACCGATCAGGTTGGTGTCGACGAGCTGCCGCCACCGCTGTCGCCAGGCGTCGTAGTCGTCGTCGAACACCGGGTGCGGCGGGTCGGCGGGGCCGAACACCCCGGCGTTGTTGACCAGCACGTCCAACCCTCCGAGCAGGTCGGCGGCCCGATCCACCATGATCCGTACCGCGTCCGAGTCCGCCAGGTCGGCCTGGACCACGACGTGGCCGTCGCCGGGCAGGTCGGCCCGGAGCTGCTCGGCGAGGTCGGCGGAGTCCCGGTGGTGGACCGCGACCCGGTCACCGCCGGCCGCGAAGGCCTCGGCCACCGCCCGCCCGACACCCCGCGACGCCCCGGTCACCAGTACCGCTCGTGAAGTCACGCCGACATCATGCCCGCTGCCCCGCCGAGCTGCCCGGACCGCCCCCGACCCACCCGCCGCGTCTCGACCCGGGCCGTCCGTCACACCACGATCCGGGCCGACCGCCGCGCCTCGACCCGGGCCGTCCGTCACACCACGATCCGGGCCGACCGCCGCGCCACGATCCGGGCCGCCCGGCACCACGGGCGAGCCCCGGTGGGTCGGACGGCTTAGCATGCCCGGATGGACGACGACTGCCTGTTCTGCCGGATCGTGGCCGGTGAGATCCCCGCCACGATCGTCCGGGAGACCGACACGACCCTGGCCTTCCGCGACATCTCACCGAAGGCCCCGGTGCACGTGCTGGTCATCCCGAAGGAGCACTACGCCGACGTGGCGACGCTCGCCCAGGGCGACCCGGCGCTCGCCGGTGAGGTGCTCGCCACGGCCGCCCGGGTGGCCGAGGACGAGGGGCTGCTCGGCGACGGGTTCCGGCTGATGTTCAACACCGGGGCGTACGGCGGCCAGGAGGTCTTCCACGTCCACGCGCACGTGTTGGGCGGCACCCCGCTCGGCCCGATGCTCGCCATCTGAGACCTGGTGGGACGTCCGGCCGGACGGGCTCCCGGGGCGACGTCGACCGACCCGGGTGCCCGGCGGAAATGGGCGAGGTGCGACCGGGGTGGACCCGATACCATGGGAGACAACGTTCGTACGCCGTCGGTCAGCAGTGCCGACGCAGAGTTCGAGAGCAGGTGGCGCAGGGCCGCTGGGCCCGACCTATGACCGGTACCCCACCTCCCGGCCCGATTCGGGCACAGACCAGGATCACGGTCCCCGACTCGAAGATCATGGTCAACCTGCTCGGTGCGGGGGACGAGATCCTGCGCCTGGTCGAGCGCTCGGTCGACAGCGACGTGCACGTGCGCGGCAACGAGATCACCATCACCGGTGAACCCGCCGACAACGCCCTCGCCGAGCGTCTCTTCAGTGAGCTGCTCGAACTGATCGAGAAAGGCGAGACCCTGACCACTGACGCCGTCCGGCGTACCGTCGGCATGCTCGAGCAGGGCGGCTCCGAGCGGCCCGCCGAGGTCCTGACGCTCAACATCCTCTCCCGGCGGGGTCGCACCATCCGCCCCAAGACCCTGGGGCAGAAGCAGTACGTCGACTCCATCGACTCGCACACCATCGTCTTCGGCATCGGCCCGGCCGGTACCGGCAAGACCTACCTCGCCATGGCGAAGGCGGTCCAGGCGTTGCAGGCCAAGCAGGTCAACCGGATCATCCTGACCCGGCCGGCGGTCGAGGCCGGTGAGCGGCTGGGCTTCCTGCCCGGCACCCTCAACGAGAAGATCGACCCCTACCTGCGTCCGCTCTACGACGCCCTGCACGACATGCTCGACCCCGAGTCGATCCCGAAGCTGATGGCGGCGGGGACGATCGAGGTCGCCCCTCTGGCCTACATGCGCGGCCGGACGCTCAACGACGCCTTCATCATCCTGGACGAGGCGCAGAACACCACGCCCGAGCAGATGAAGATGTTCCTCACCCGGCTGGGCTTCGGCTCCCGGATCGTGGTCACCGGTGACGTCACCCAGGTCGACCTGCCCGGCGGGACCACCAGCGGCCTGCGGGTGGTCCGGGACATCCTGTCCGCCGTGGAGGACGTGCACTTCGCCCAGTTGTCCAGCTCGGACGTGGTCCGGCACCGGCTGGTCGGGGAGATCGTCGACGCGTACGCCAGGTGGGACGCCGAGCAGGAGAACGAGCAGGCGCAGACCGTACGGGCCGTGCCGGGGCGGGCCGCCCAGGGCGGCCGGGCCGGCCGACGCCGCTGACGCGCCGGCACGTCCGCCGAGCCGTTCCCACCACAGTCATCGAAGCAGGGGAAACAGTTGTCCATCGAGATCGCGAACGAGTCCGGTGCCGAGGTCGACACCGACGCCGTGCTCGCCGTCGCCCGGCACGCCCTCGACGAGATGGGGGTGAACCCCCTCGCCGAGCTCTCCGTGTTGCTCGTCGACATCGACTACATGGCCGAGCTGAACCACCGTTGGATGGGCGGCGACGGGCCGACCGACGTGCTCGCCTTCCCGATGGACGAGGGAAGCGTCGACCACGGGCCGGGGGAGAACAGCAGCCCCGGCGGTGAGCCGGCGCTGCTGGGCGACATCGTGCTCTGCCCCGAGGTGGCCACCAAGCAGGCGGCCACCGCCGGCCATCCGACCGCCGACGAGCTGCACCTGCTCACCGTGCACGGTGTGCTGCACCTGCTCGGGTACGACCACGCCGAGCCGGAGGAGGAGCGGGAGATGTTCGCCCTCCAGGCCCGGCTGCTGTCGAGCTGGCGGTCGACCCGAGCCCGGTGATGGACACCCCGACACTCGCGGCCGAGGCCGGCACCGGCCTGCCCGACCTGCAACTGATCTTCTCGGCGGCTGGCCTGGTGGTGCTCGCCGGGCTGATCGCGATGACCGAGGCCGCGTTGAGTGCGGTCTCCCCGGCCCGCGCCGCCGAGCTGGCCCGGGACGGTTCGCGGGGGGCCCGGACCCTCCAGGTCGTCGCCGGGGACGTGGTCCGCCACCTCAACCTCCTGCTCCTGCTCCGGCTGCTCGCCGAGCTGACCGCCACCACGCTGGTGGCGCTGGTCGCTGTGGACACCTTCGGGGCCGGGTGGCGGGCGGCGTTGATCACCGCCGGGGCGATGACGGTGGTCAGCTTCGTGGTGGTCGGGGTCGGTCCGCGTACCCTCGGCCGACAGCACGCGTACGCGGTGGCTCGGGCCGCCGCCCCGCTGGTGCGGTGGCTGGGCCGGGTGCTCAACCCGTTGGCCTCGCTGCTGATCCTGATCGGCAACGCGGTCACCCCGGGGCGGGGTTTCCGGGAGGGACCGTTCGCCACCCAGGTGGAGCTGCGGGAGCTCGTCGACCTCGCCGAGGAGCGCGGGGTGGTCGAGCACGGCGAACGCCAGATGATCCACTCGGTCTTCGCCCTCGGTGACACCCTCGCCCGGGAGGTGATGGTGCCCCGTACCGACCTGGTCTGGATCGAGCGGGGCAAGACCCTCCAGCAGGCGCTGGCCCTCTTCCTCCGCTCGGGTTTCTCCCGGATCCCGGTGATCGGGGAGAACGTCGACGACGTGCTCGGGGTGCTCTACCTCAAGGACCTGATCCGCCGGACCCAGGGTGGGGCGGCGGAGGACCTGAGCTGCGAGGTCTCCGAGCTGATGCGCCCGGCCACCTTCGTACCCGAGTCCAAGCCCGTCGACGACCTGCTGTCGGAGATGCAGGCGGCCCGCAACCACCTGGTCATCGTGGTCGACGAGTACGGCGGCACCGGCGGCCTGGTCACCATCGAGGACATCCTGGAGGAGATCGTCGGGGAGATCACCGACGAGTACGATGTCGAGAGTCCGCACGTCGAGCGGCTCGCCGACGGGGCGGTCCGGGTCACCGCCCGGCTCCCGGTCGAGGACCTCGGCGAACTGTTCGACACCGAGTTGCCCGCCGACGACGTGGAGACGGTCGGGGGGCTCCTCGCCCAGGCCCTGGGTCGGGTGCCGATCCCCGGGGCGGCGGCCGAGGTGGCCGGGCTCCGGTTGGTGGCGGAGGGCACCACCGGGCGACGCAACCGGATCGACACCCTGGTGGTCACCCGGGTGACTGCCGCCGACGGACGACCCGAGCGGGGAGGCGGTCCGCAGGGCGACCCCCGTGACGACGACAACCACACCGAGAAGAGGCAATCCGCTGATGCCTGAGCCATCTGCTGCACCGGCCCGGCCCACCCCGTCCGATTCCGCCGTGCTGGGCGCCGAGGACACCAAGCTGGTGGTGCTGGCCCGGGGTGCACGGGGTCGGGTCGGGGCGGTCGAGGGCGCGGCGGTTCGTGACCAGGACGGGCGGACGTACGCCGGGGCGAGCGTGTCGCTGCCGTCGCTGACCCTCACCGCGCTCCAGCTCGCTGTCGCCGCAGCTGTCGCCGCCGGGGCCACCCGGTTGGAGGCCGCCGTCGTGGTGACCGAGGCGTCGACGCTCGACGGTGCGGGGCACGCGGCGGTGCGGGACCTCGCCGCCGACGCTCCGATCCACGTGGCCGCCCCAGACGGCACCCTCCTCGGCACGGTGAACGAATGAGCAGGAGTGCTGGGGCGGCAGGCGGCGCGACGGCGGGGGGCCGACGGTGACCGAGGTTTCCGGGCAGCGGCCGTACCGGGCTGGTTTCGCCTGTTTCGTGGGTCGCCCGAACGCGGGGAAGTCGACACTGACGAACGCGATCGTCGGCCAGAAGATCGCCATCACCTCGAACAAGCCGCAGACCACGAGGCACGTGATCCGGGCGGTGCTGCACCGGCCGGACTCGCAGCTCGTCCTGGTCGACACCCCCGGTCTGCACCGTCCCCGTACGCTGCTGGGCGAGCGCCTCAACGACCTGGTCCGCACCACGTGGAGCGAGGTCGACGTGATCGGTCTCTGCATCCCGGCGAACGAGCCGGTGGGGCGGGGGGACCGGTTCATCAGCGGCGAGCTGGCCGAGTTGAAGGCCACCGTCCTGGCCGTGGTGACCAAGACCGACCTGGTGGACAAGAAGCGGTTGGCCGAGCAGTTGCTGGCGGTCAGCGAGTTGGGCGAGTTCGCCGCCGTGGTGCCGGTCAGCGCGGTCTCCGGGCACCAGGTGGACACCCTGGTCGACGTGATGACCGACTATCTTCCGCCGTCGCCGCAGCTCTATCCGGACGACATGCTCACCGACGACCCGGAGCAGGTCATGGTGGCGGAGTTGATCCGGGAGGCGGCGCTGGAGGGGGTCCGGGACGAGCTGCCGCACTCGATCGCCGTGGTGGTCGAGGAGATGATCCCCGAGGGTTCGCTGATCAAGATCTACGCCGACGTGTACGTCGAGCGGTCCAGCCAGAAGGCGATCGTGATCGGTCACCGGGCGAGCCGGCTCAAGGAGGTCGGGACGACCGCCCGGCGGCAGATCGAGGAGTTGCTCGGCACCCGGGTCTACCTGGATCTGCACGTACGGGTGGCCAAGGACTGGCAGCGCGACCCGAAGCAGCTGCGCAAGCTCGGCTTCTGAGGTTCCGAACCGTCGCCGCCCCTGGGCGGTCCGCCCGTTTGGCACCTTATGTTCGGGCGGCGTGGGTGGGATATGTCACGGGGAGGCGGGTTTAATAGCTGTTTCCCAGGCCCACGACCCAGGGTAGAGGGGTTTGTGTCTTCCTGCCCCCGCCTCGGAAGCCGCCTGATGCGTAACCGCTACCTGGATCTTCTCCGTTTCCTGGCCATCGTCCGGGTCGTGGTCTACCACGTCACCGGATGGGCCAGCCTGACGCTGATCTTCCCGGCCATGTCGGTGATGTTCGCCCTCGCCGGGTCCCTGATGGCCGCCTCGCTGAGCCGTACCGGGGCACCGGCGGTGGGCCGCCGACTCCGGCGGCTGCTGCCGTCGCTGTGGGTGGTGGCGGTGCTGTTCGTACCCGCGATGCTCCTCACCGGCCTGGAACCGACCTGGCGGGTGGTCCTCTGGCTCTTCCCGGTCGCCGACCCGCCGGCCAACGGCTGGGGTGCCCTCGCCCTGAGCCCGATCTGGTACCTGCGGGACTACCTCTGGTTCGTCCTCGCCTCCCCGGTGGCGCTCTGGCTGTTCCGTCGGGCCCCGCTGCCCACCCTGCTCGCCCCGTACCTGGTCCTGGTGTCGATCGAGATGGGGGTGTTGGCCGAACCGTCACTGGTGGTCCGGGAGTTCGCCCTCTACTTCGGGGCCTGGCTGCTCGGCTTCGCCCACCACGACGGCATGCTGCGTCGGCTGGCCAACCGGGTGTTCGTCCCGGTCGTGGTCCTGGTCGGCGGGGCGGGCGCGGCCTGGATCCTCACCCACCCCGGAAACCGGGGGTACGACATCAACGACATCCCCCTCGGCAACGCCCTCTGGTCGGCCGCCTTCATCCTGGTGGCGCTGGGTCGGGCACCCTCCGGCGCCGCCTGGGTGGACCGCAACGCGGTCTTCGGCCGGACGGTGACCGTGTTCAACAGGCGGGCGCTGACCGTCTACCTCTGGCACATGCCCTTCGTCGTCGCACTGACCCCGCTGGTGGACGTGGTCGGCTGGTCCCACCAGGATCCGGTCGGTCTGGCCATCCGGGTGGCGCTGGTCTTCGCCCTGGTCGGCGTGGTCACCGCCCTGGTGGGCTGGGTGGAGGACGTGGCAGCCGGGCGTCCACCGCAACTCCTCCCGGGCGGTTCCCGCCCGGCACCCCGGAGCACCGGAGCCGACGAGCCGTCGACGCGGGCCGAACCGCCCGGCCCGACGGAGCAGACCCCGGCCGTCGAGGAGGAGGGCGCGGCGGCGCGGACCCGGTGATCCCGGGCCGGGGGAGGTGCGCGTCGACGCCGGTCGGCAGGGGACAATGACCGGATGGCCGGATACCGTCGACAGCTCTACCGCGACGACGCGGTGGTCCTGCGGGTGCAGAAGCTCGGTGAGTCCGACCGGATCATCACCCTGCTGACCCGGCGGCACGGCCGGTTGCGGGCGGTCGCCCGGGGGGTCCGGCGGACCACCAGCAAGTTCGGTGCCCGGCTGGAGCCGTTCGGACACGTCGACCTGCAACTGGCCGGTGACCCGAAGGGGGAGCACGGCAGTTCCCTGCACAGCGTCAGCCAGGTCGAGGGGATCGACCTGTTCGGCAAGCGGTTCCTCGGTGACTACTCCCGCTACACGGCGGCCAGCGCCGTCGCCGAGACCGCCGAACGGCTCACCCCCGTCGAGCGGGAGCCGTCGCTGCGGTTGTTCCAGCTCACCCTCGGCGCGCTGCGGGCCCTGTCGGTGGGGGAGCACGCCACGACCCTGGTGCTCGACGCGTACCTGCTGCGGGCGATGTCCCTGGCCGGTTGGGCTCCGGCGCTGGTCGCCTGCGCGGTCTGCGGCACCCCGGGGCGGCACCGGGCGTTCTCCGTACCGGCGGGGGGTGCTGTCTGTCCGGACTGCCGACCGCCCGGCGCGGCCCATCCCGCCCCGGCCACCGTCGACCTGATGTCCGCGCTGACCTCCGGGGACTGGCGGATCGCCGACGCCACCGACCAGGGGGTACGCCGGGAGTGCAGCGGACTGGTGGCGGCGCACCTCCAGTGGCACCTGGAACGCGCGCTACGCTCGCTGCCGCTGGTCGACCGGGGTGCCCCGACGGCCGGACCGACCCCGAAGACCGCTGGGGACGGCGTACCCAGGGAGATGACCGAGTGATCCGATCCAAGTCGACCCGTCGGCGAGAGCCGGTGCCCCCGACCCCGCACCCGTCCGGTGCCCGCCCTCCGGCGCTGCCGTCGGAGGCGCTGCCCAAGCACGTGGCGATCGTGATGGACGGCAACGGCCGGTGGGCCAAGGAGCGTGGCCTGCCCCGGACCAGGGGCCACGAGCAGGGGGAGCACAGCCTCTTCGACACCGTCGAGGGCGCGATCGAGTTGGGCATCCCCTACCTGTCGGCGTACGCGTTCTCCACCGAGAACTGGCGGCGCTCGCCGGACGAGGTCCGGTTCCTGATGGGCTTCAACCGGGACGTGATCCGCCGCCGTCGGGACCAGCTCGTCGAGCTGGGGGTGCGGGTGGTCTGGTCGGGGCGGGCCGGTCGGCTGTGGAAGAGCGTCATCTCCGAGTTGCAGACCGCCGAGGAGATGTCGAAGGACAACACCAGGTTGACCCTCCAGTTCTGCGTCAACTACGGCGGGCAGGCGGAGATCGCCGACGCCGCAGCCGCGATCGCCCGGGACGCCGCCGCCGGTCGACTGGACCCGGCCAAGGTCACCGAGAAGACGGTGGCGAAGTACCTCTACCACCCGGAGGTCCCCGAGGTGGACCTCTTCCTGCGCCCCTCCGGGGAGCAGCGGATCTCCAACTTCCTGCTCTGGCAGACCGCCTACGCCGAGCTGGTCTACCTCGACACCCTCTGGCCGGACTTCGACCGTCGGCACCTGTGGTACGCCTGCGAGCTGTACGCCCAGCGGGACCGCCGTTTCGGCGGGGCACTGCCCAACCCGGTCGCCCCGGTCGCCGCCGGACCGACGCGGACCTGACCCGTCGCGCGGACCTGACCCGTCGCGGAAACCTGGTGTGTCGCGCAGGTCTGACCCGTCGCGCAGACCGTGTGTCGTCGCTGGCCGCAGGAGGCTTAGCGCGGGCGGTGACTGGGTACCACTGAGGTCAGGAGCCACTGACGGAGGTGAACCAGGATGATCCGCAAACGTGTCGGCCAGTGGGCGGTGATGGCCGTGGCGGTGCCGTTGGCAGCCGCCGGGGCACGCCGACTCAGCCACTCGCTGGAGGCCCGTCGTGGCCCGTCGCGGGCGAGCCGCCTGCTCGGCAGGGGCGCAGACGTGCTGCGCCCACAGCGGGCCAGGCGCCGCCGGTTCTGGTGACGAACCCGGACGGGTGACGCCGGGGGAACAGGGTCGGGGGACGACCCAACACAGGGGAGAGGGCCGTCTCGTGCCGACGTGGTCGACGTCGGCACGAGACGGCCCTCGTGTGTGTCCCCGCCCCGGCCGACCCTGCGGCGACCGGGACGGGGACGGTGTCGCCAGAGGTCAGCCGGTGACCTCGGTCCGACCGGCGGCCCACAGGGTGTGGAAGCTGCCGTCGCGGTCCACCCGCTGGTAGGTGTGGGCTCCGAAGTTGTCCCGCAGCCCCTGGATCAACGCGGCCGGCAGCCGCTCGGCCCGCAGCGCGTCGAAGTAGGACAGCGACGAGCCGAACGCCGGTGCGGGCACCCCGGCCCGGGCCGCGTCCGCCACCACCCGACGCCAACTCGGCACCCCGGCGCTGACCGCCTCGGCGAAGTAGGGCGCCACCAGCAGGCTCGGCAGGTCCGGCTGGTCGTCGTAGGCCTGCTTGATCCGGTCCAGGAAGCGGGCCCGGATGATGCAGCCGCCCCGCCAGATGGTGGCGGTGCTGCCCAGGTCGATGTTCCAGTCGTACTCGGTGCTCCCGGCCCGGATGTGGTCGAAGCCCTGCGCGTACGCGACGATCTTCGAGGCGAGCAGGGCCCGCCGGACGTCCTCGACGAACGCGTCCCGGTCGGTGACCTGCCACGGCTCACCCGCGTCGGGGAACGCCTGCCTGGCGGCCTCCCGCTGCCCGCCGTGCCCCGACAGCGACCTGGCGAACGTCGCCTCGGCGATGCCGGTGATCGGGATACCGAGGTCCAGGGCGCTCTGCACCGTCCACCGGCCGGTGCCCTTCTGCTCGGCCCGGTCCAGCACCACGTCGACGAAGGGCGCACCGGTGTCGGCGTCGGTGTGGGCGAGCACGTCTGCGGTGATCTCGATGAGGAAGGACTCCAGCTCACCGGTGTTCCACTCGCGGAAGATCTCCGCGATCTCCGCCGGCTTCGCACCCAGACCGGCCCGGAGCAGGTCGTACGCCTCGGCGATGAGCTGCATGTCGGCGTACTCGATGCCGTTGTGCACCATCTTGACGAAGTGCCCGGCACCGTCCGGCCCGACGTGGGCGCAGCACGGGGTGCCGTCCACCTGAGCGGCGATCTTCTCGAAGATCGGGCCCAGCTTCGCGTACGACTCGGCGGAGCCACCGGGCATGATGCTCGGCCCGAGCAGCGCTCCCTCCTCGCCACCGGAGACGCCGGTGCCGACGAAGTGCAGCCCGTGGCCGCGCAGCGTCTCCTCGCGGCGTCGGGTGTCGGCGAAGTGGGCGTTGCCCGCGTCGATGACGATGTCGCCCTCTTCGAGGAGGGGGACCAGGTCGTCGATGACCGCGTCGGTGGGGGCACCCGCCTTGACCATGATGATGACCGCACGTGGCCGCTCCAGTGCGGCGACGAAATCGGCCAGGGACTCGGCCGGCACGAACACGCCCTCGTCGGCGTGCTCGGCAACCAGCTTGCGGGTGCGCTCCGGGGAGCGGTTGTGCACCGCCACGGTGAACCCGTTGCGGGCCAGGTTCCGGGCCAGGTTACGGCCCATCACCGCCAGCCCGGTCACGCCGATCTGCGCCGTCGGCTGTTCAGTCATCCGTTCCGCCACCTTCCACGTCGGCCTGCTGAAGGAGACCGTATCGTGGCCGGCGAGCAGGCCGGCGGGGAGATCGACGCGGTGTCAGCAGGTGGTCGCGTCGGGCCGGGACGGTTGATGCGGGTGCGTGGTGGCGCACCTTCGGGTTACGGTCCACCCATGCCTATCTGACGCGGTCTCCTCGGTCCCGCCCCGTGCCGACACCGCCGGGGATCAGCCGATCAGGGGGCGGAA
This sequence comes from Micromonospora sp. NPDC000207, assembly GCF_040300925.1. Classification (NCBI taxonomy): domain Bacteria; kingdom Bacillati; phylum Actinomycetota; class Actinomycetes; order Micromonosporales; family Micromonosporaceae; genus Micromonospora; species Micromonospora sp. NPDC000207. The sequence continues at coordinate 50,457 of NZ_JBEPEQ010000008.1, read as the reverse complement.
GGTGCCCAGGGCGACGCTGACCGCGAGCGCCCCACCGGCCAGCGCCGCAGCCCCGAGGACCAGGAGGGCGTCGGCGGTGGTGAACCGTTGCCGCCGGGCGACGGTACGCGGGGTGTCCGCGTCGAAGCCCCGGGCGTCCATCGCCACCGCCAGTCGGGTGCCCCGCCGGATCGCGCCGACCAGCAGGGTGAACGCGGTCGAGGCGAACAGCCGGACCTTGGCCACCGGGTTGCGTCCGGCGTCGACTCCACGGGCCCGGCGGGCCATGCTGATCATCTGCCACTCCTGCGCCAGCAGCGGCACCAGACGGAACGCCGCCAGGGCCCCGATGGCGAACCGGGCGGGGGCCTTCGCGTTCTGGACCAGGGAGTCGGCCAGGTCGGTCGGGTCGGTGGTGGCGAAGACGATCACCCCGGGCAGCGCCACCGCGAACATCCGCAACACCAGGCCGAGGGCGGTGACCAGCACCCCCGAGGTGACCAGCACGGGACCCAGCTCGACAAGGGGTGGCCCGGACCGGTCGGCGGCGAAGAGCACCAGCGTGACGAGGACGCCCACCGCGCCGATCAGCAGCGGCCACGCCCGGCGGGCCAGCACCCGGTACCGGACCCCGAACAGCGGCAGCACCGCCAGCTCGACGGCGATGGCGACGGCGGGGGCGACCGGGTCCAGGGTGACGATCAGCATGATCGAGAAGACGAGCGCCGCCGCGAGCTTCGCCACCGGGTTGCGTCGGGCCAGCGGCGCTCCCGGTGCGGCCACCGGCTCAACCTGGAGCATCGACACCTCCGGTGCCCGCGACGTCGTCGGCACGTCGCAGGGTGACGGTGCGGTCGGCGAGGGCGGCGACGAAGTCCGGGTCGTGGGTGACGGTGACGATCCCGTGTCCGGCGTCGCGCAGCTCGGCGAGGAGGTCCACCAGCTCCAGCCAGGTCCGTCGGTCCTGACCGAAGGTGGGCTCGTCGCAGATCAGCAGGCGGGGGGCGGTGGCCAGCGCTGTCGCCACGCTCAACCGCCGCGCCTCCCCACCGGAGAGGGTGTACGGGTTGGCGTCGGCCAGCCGGGTCAGCCGCAGCCGGTCCAGCAGGGCGTCCACCTGGACCCGGACCTGCTCCGGTGTCCGGCCGGTACGGCGGGGACCCAGGGCCAGCTCGTCTCGGACGGTGCTGGTCACGAACTGGTGCTCCGGGTCCTGGAACACCGACCCGATCCGACCGGCCAGTGCCGGGGCACGCCACCGGTGCGGCGGCGTCCGGGCGTCCCGACCGGCGAGGTCGACGGTGGCTGTCACCCGGCCGGTCCCGGGGCGCAGCAGTCCGCCGAGCAGGAGCGCCAGGGTGGACTTGCCGGCCCCGTTCGGGCCGCGTACGGCGAGCGCCTCACCGGCTCGTACCGTCAGGTCGGTGGCGGCCAGCCGGGGTGGCAGGCCGAGCCCGTCGGCGGTGAGCAACGCGGCACCCGCCGGGGTGCGGGCCCGACGCGGCGGGACCGGACGGCCCGGCACCCAGACCCCCTCGGCGGCGAGGGCGTCGCCGTGTGCGGCGAAGACCGCCTCCGGCGTCCCGTCGGCCCGGACCCCACCCCCCGCTTCGAGGACCACCACCCGGTCGACGAGGCGCAGTGCCTCCGCGACCCGGTGCTCCACCAGCACGAGGGTGGTCTCCTCGTCCAGCGCGGTGTGGACCGCGTCGCGGACCAGTTCCGCCCCGTCCGGGTCGAGGTTCGCCGTCGGTTCGTCGAGGAGCAGGAGTTCGGGGCGCAGGGCGAGCGCCCCGGCCAGGGCCAGGCGTTGCTGTTCGCCGCCGGAGAGCGCCGCCGTGGGCCGGTCCCGGTGGTACGGGAAGCCGACCCGACGCAGCGCCGCGTCGACCCGGGGCCAGATCTGGTCGGCCGGGACCCCCCGGTTCTCCAGCCCGAACGCGACGTCGTCGCCGCTGCGGGCCATCACCAGTTGGGTCTGCGGATCCTGGAAGACGATGCCGACCCGCTCCCGGTCCTTGCGGGGGTCGATCCCGTCGATCTCGACGGTGCCCTCCTGCTCACCGGAGTCGTCGGGCAGCAGCCCGGCCAACGCCGCCAGGAGGGTGGACTTGCCCGCCCCGGAGGGCCCCAGCAGCAGGACCCGCTCACCGCGCTCCACCCGCAGGTCCACCCCGCGTACCGCCCACCGCCTGCGCCCCGCGTGCCGCCACCCGAAGCCGCGTACCTGCACCATGCTCACGCGCCGGCTCCCTCCCGCTCGTCGACATCGGGCTGACCGGTCGACCCGTCGGCGAACGGGGTCGACCGGCCGGCGGCGGGGGTCAGACCAGGGTCCGGTCGCGGCCGGCCGGGAACCGGTCGAGCACACCGGTCCCGGCGAGGGCCCGGGTCAGGTAGTGTCCGCCGACCCCGGCGATCAGGGCGGCGCTGACCACGGTCAGGGCGGCGTACGGCAGACGGTAGCTGACCAGCGCGTACTCGACGTTCCAGGTGAAGAAGTCGAACAGGGCCGCGCTGAGCCCGGTCAGGGCCCCGGCCAGCACCGCCACCGGCAGCCGGAAGGAGCGGTACCGGAACGCGGCGAAGGCCAACTCGGCCCCGAGTCCCTGGATCAGCCCCTGCACGATGGTGATCCCGCCCCACTCCGCACCGAGCAGCGCGGAGACCGTCGCGGCGACCGCCTCGCAGAACAGGGCGGCTCCGGGCTTGCGGATCACCAGCCCACCGAGGACGGCGGGCACCAGCCAGACGCCGTACATGATGGCCTGGCTCGCCGGGGCGGCGGCGAAGGCCGGATCGACGGCCCGCCAGAGCAGGCCCCAGGCCCAGAAGATCACCCCGAAGGAGACGGCGATCACGGCGGCGACCACGATGTCGATGGTCCGCCAGCGGTTGTTGTCGGTGTGGCTCACGTGGATGCTCCCAGTTCCGGAAACGAACCAGGAGAAGACGCACGCCGCGTCCGGGTCACCGGACGGCGACGCGGCGGCTGAAGGTCGACCGAGCTCCCTGCGCTGGAATTACCCAGATCAGGTTCGAGGGTCTGCGGGTGGTGGCCCACACTCTCAGCGCTGTGCGCTCCCCTGTCGGAGTTGAAGTTGTCTCGTGACGCTAACACTGCGGAGTTTGGCCCGGCAAAGTGATCTTTTCGCTGCTCGTGACGGCGTTCACCACGCGGTTGCGGACGTCGTCCACACCCTCGGCGTGGCCGTATCGACGCGACCCGTTGCCGAGAAGTAGGCTCGGCCCGCCGTCGCCGCCGCCCGCGGCGGTCCGGTGGAGACCGGCGGCGTCGACGAGGGCGCGGGTCGTGGGTGGAGGGACTGTTGATGAACGACGGCGACCCGGCCACCGCCGACCGACCGGCCACCACGGCCGAGCGACCGGCCGAGGCCGAGCGACCGGCCGACGGCGAGCGGGCGACCACCACGGCCGAGGGGGCGGATCCGTCGGGGACGCCGCCTGGTGCCTTCCCGGTCGGTGACGGGGGGCGACGCCTCCTCGGTGACCGGATCGGTTCCGTCGAGGTGCTCGCGGCCCTGCTGATCCTCCTGGTCTTCTTCCGGGACCCGATCGCCGGGCTGCTGTCGGACCCCCGGCTCCAGACCTGGACCACCGTCTTCGTCTCGATCATGGTCCAGGCGGCGCCGTTCCTGGTCTTCGGGGTGGTGCTCTCGGCGGTGATCGCGGTCTACGTGCCCCGCTCCTTCTGGGCGCGGGCATTACCCCGACGACCCGGCCTCGCCGTACCGGTGGCGAGTGCTGCCGGATTCGTCCTGCCGGGGTGCGAGTGCGGGTCGGTGCCGGTCGCCGGTTCGCTGATCCGTCGTGGGGTCACCCCGGCCGCCGCCCTGGCCTTCCTGCTGGCCGCCCCGGCGATCAACCCGATCGTGCTGACCGCCACTGCTGTCGCCTTCCCGGGCAACCCGGAGATGGTCGTCGCCCGGGGCCTGGCCAGCCTGGTCGTCGCCGTGATCATGGGGTGGCTCTGGCTGCGGCTCGGGCGGGCCGACTGGATCAAGCTGCCGCACCGGCCCGACCTGGACGGACTCTCCCGGGGCGCGGCCTTCTGGTCGGCGGTCCGACACGACGTCATGCACGCCGGTGGTTTCCTGGTGCTCGGGGCGATGGCGGCGGCCAGCATCAACGTCCTGGTCCCGGAGCGGTGGTTGCAGACCCTCGCCGACGACCCGGTGCTGTCGGTGATGGCCCTGGCCCTGCTCGCCGTCCTGCTCTCCCTCTGTTCGGAGGCGGACGCCTTCGTGGCGGCCTCGCTGTCCCAGTTCTCCCTCACGTCCCGGCTGGTGTTCCTGGTGGTGGGTCCGATGGTCGACCTCAAGCTCGTCGCGATGCAGTCCGGGGTCTTCGGCCGCCGGTTCGCCTACCGCTTCGCCCCGGCGACCTTCGTGGTGGCGGTGACTGTGGCCGTGGCCACCGGGGCGGTGCTGCTGTGAACCGGCAGGCCCAGGCGGTCATCCTGCTCCTGTTCGGCGGGGCGGTGGTCCGGGCCGGGGTCACCGACCTGCATCTGCGCTACGTCAAGGCGGGGCTGCAGCCGTTCCTCGTCGCCGCCGGGCTCGCGCTGGTCGCCGCCGCCGTGATGACCCTCTGGTACGAACTGCGCCCCCTCCTGCCCCGACGGGTGTCCACTCCGGCCCGCAGCGTCACCGAGGTCTCCGCCGACGACCACACCCACCACGAGCCCCGGGTCGGCTGGCTGCTCCTGTTGCCGGTGCTCGGCCTGCTCCTCGTCGCTCCGCCGCCCCTGGGGTCGTACTCGGTCAGCCGGGCGGGCACCACCGTGGCCGCCGACGGACTCTCCGACTACCCGACTCTCCCGCCCGGCGACCCGGTGAGGATCACCGTCCTCGACTACGCCTCCCGGGCGCTGTTCGAGGCGGGGGAGTCCATCGGGGACCGGCGGGTCCAGCTGACCGGGTTCGTCGTCACCGGCCCCGACGGACAGCCGATCCTGGCCCGGATGGTGCTCTCCTGCTGCGCCGCTGACGGGCGTCCGGTGAAGCTGGGGCTGACCGGTCAGGTGCCCGCCGGCCTGCCCGACGACACCTGGGTGGAGGTGGTCGGCAGGTACACCGACCGGATCGGGCGGGACCCGGTCAACGACGCGGAGATCCCGTTCGTCGACGTGGAGACCTGGCGGGAGGTACCGGCCCCGAAGCAGCCGTACGAGTAGGGGGTTGCGGGGTTCCCACCGAATCGGCGCGTGACGATTTCCCAGGTCAACGGGGCGGGGCGCCGGGGGTGGCGACAGTGGCAGATGTGAGTGGGTTTCGCGCCGTGGTGGCCGGGGCACAGGCGTTGTCGCTCGACGGGGGTGGCCCCCGTGGGCGGTACGTCTTCCCGGAGGTAGCGCGTGTCCACGGAAACCGAGAAGCAGCGCTGGCAGCGTAACTTCGCCGACCTGCTCCAGGAGTTGCGCGTCGCACAGACCGGCGTGCAGATTCTCTTCGCCTTCCTGCTCACCCTGCCGTTCAGCGCCGGTTGGGACGGGACCACCGCCTTCCAGCGCGACGTATACATCGTGGCGTTGCTGGCAGCGGCGGCGGCCACCGCGATGATCATCTCGCCGGTGGCTTTCCACAGGGCGCTGTTCCGTCAGGGTCGCAAGCCGGAGCTGGTGCGGTTCGCCCACCGGATGGCCAGCGGTGGCCTCTTCTTCATGCTGATCGCCATGGTCAGCGGGGTCATGCTGGTGACCGACTTCGTCCTGCCCTGGTGGGTGGCCCTGGTGCTCAGCGGCCTCACCGGCGTGTGGTTCCTGACGTTCTGGGTGGCGCTGCCGTTCAGCAGGCGCAACTGGGGCGAGGTCGATCTGGAGGACGACGACGACACTCCGAACCCCTGAGGTCCGACCCCCGTCGCCGCCGAGCCCGGCCCCGGCCCCACCGCCACGGCGTCCGGTCCGCTGCCCCCTGGAGGTCTCCCGGGGGCAGCGCCCCGTCGGTGGACCCGCCCGCGACTCAGCGGCGGGTGCGGACGCCCAACCGGCGCAGCTCCAACTCGGCCAACGCGTTGACAGTGGCGTCGTCACCGCGTCGCCACGCCTGCGCCACGTCGGGGGACACCCTGGTCAACCGCCGTACCGGCTGGTTGGTCAATGCCCGCAGGGCCAACAGGTCCCGCCCCGCCGGAACGGCGGCCAGCGCCGCAGCCGAGGCGGCCCGCCGCATCCAGCGCAGCCGCAGCGGCAGCCAGCCGAACACCACCAGACCGAGCGGGAAGACCAGCACCGCCACCGCCAGGGCCAGGGCCAGCTGGTCGACGAGTTCCTGCTGGTCGCGGCCGGCCTCGGCCATCGCCCGGGCGGCCCCGGCGGCCCGCTCGAAGGGGGCGGTCAGCTCGTCGCCGACAAGCGGCACCCGGCCGACCTTCCCACCGGCGTCGGCCAGGTTGTCGGCCAGCCCACCCCCGGCCCCCTCCAGCTTCTGCCCGGGTACGGCGAGTTTCTCGACCAGGTCGTGCAGCCAGAGCGCGCCCCGGATCGACACGTACACCCAGGCGACGACGAGGAGATCGGTGAGGAGTTGACGGACGGCGACGGGGGAACGGTCGGCGTAGATTTTCACGCCGGTCAGCGTGCCACGCACCCGCCCGCCCGTCGATGTCCCCGTTTCCGGGGCAGACCGGCCGGTCAGCCGGAACAGGTCGGGCAGGTCCCGAAGATCTCCAGGGTGTGGCTGACGTCGGTGTAACCGTGCTGCGCCGCGACCCGCCCGGCCCAGGTCTCCACTGTCGGCCCGGCCACCTCCACGGTCCGGCCGCAGGAGCGGCAGACCAGGTGGTGGTGGTGTCCCTCGCTGCACCGCCGGTAGAGGTGGTCGCCGCCGGGCATCCGCATCACGTCGATCTCGCCCGAGTCGGCCAGCCCCTGCAACGTGCGGTAGACGGTGGTCAGCCCCACCCGCTCACCCCGCTCCCGCAGCATGGCGTGCAGGTCCTGGGCGCTGTGGAACCCGTCGACCTCGCTCAACAGGGCGCTGACCGCGCTCCGCTGTCTGGTGTTGCGGACGGTTCCGGTGCCTGCCTCGGTCATGATCCCTCCCCGGCGTGGCTGACCGCATCCGCCACGATGTGCGCGACGTGCTCGTCGACAAGCGCGTACGCGATCTCCCGACCCCGTCGCGAGCCGCGTACGACCCCGGCTCCGCGCAGCACCCGCAGGTGCTGGGAGACCAATGGTTGGGTCGTCCCGAGCTTCTCCACCAGCTCGTGAACGCAGCGTTCCCCCTCGGCCAGCTCGCTGACGATGGCCAACCGGATGGGCGCTGAGAGGGCGCGCAGCAGTTCGCTGGCGCCCTCGTACGCGTCGTACCCGGTCGTGCTGGTCACCGTGCAACGGTAACCGTTAGCACCAGCCGCCGGGCAACCGCCTCAACGCAGCACGACCTCGGAGGGTTCGGCGACCGGAGTCGGGTCCGGGGTGTTTCGGCGGCGTACGACCCGCCACAGGCCACCGAGCACCGCGACGACCAGGAAGGAGGCGATGGCCAGCAGGACCACCGAGGCACCGGGGGCGGTGTCGGCGTTCGCAGCCACCCAGACCCCGCCACCGGCGGCGAACAGCCCGAGCGTCATCGCCGCACCCATGGTGCTGAGGAAACCTCGGGTGACCTGCTGCGCCGTCGCCACCGGCACCACCATCAACGCACTGATCAGCAGCACCCCCACTGCCCGCATGGCGATCGTCACGGTCACCGCTGTGGCCACCGCGAGGAGCAGGTTGAGGGTCCGCACCGGCAGGCCGGAGACCCGGGCGTACTCCTCGTCGTGACAGACCGCGAAGAGGGCCGGGCGCAGCGCCAGCATCACCACGGTGATCGTCGCGCCGAGCACCGCGATGGTGGTCAGGTCAGTGGGGGAGATCGTGGTCAACGCCCCGAAGAGGTACGTGTTGAGGTTGGCGCTGGTGCTGTCGGAGAGCCCGACCAGCATCACCCCGCCGGCGATACCGCCGTAGAACAGCAGCGCCAGGGCCAGATCCCCGGAGGTGCGACCCCGAGCCCGGACCAGTTCGATGGTGACAGCCCCGAGCGTGGCCGCGATCACCGCCGCCAGCACCGGGGACTGGTTGAACAGCAGCCCGGCACCGACCCCGGTCAGCGCCACGTGCCCGACCCCGTCGCCGATCAGGGCCAGCCGCCGCTGCACCAGGTAGATCCCGAGGGCGGGGGCGGCCAGGCCGATCACCAGCGCGCCGATCAGGGCCCGCTGCATGTACGGGTACTGGAAGAGTTCGATGCTCATCTGCTCCACAGCCCCACGGGCTCGTCGGGACCGTGCGGGTGCACGTGGTCGTGGCCGGGCTCGGCGTGGTGGCCAGCGGGCTCGGGCACCGCGCCGTCGTGGGCGATGCCGCCCTGGTGCACCACCACCGCCCTGTTGATCACGGGCCGGAGGGGACCGAGTTCGTGGGCCACCAGCAGGACGGTTCCGCCGCCGTCGACGAAGCCGCGCAGCGCCCCGGCGAAGGCCTCCTGGCTGGCCGCGTCCACCCCGGCGGTCGGTTCGTCGAGGACCAGCAGGTCCGGTCGGCCGGCCAGGGCCCGGGCGATCAGGGTGCGCTGTTGTTGCCCACCGGAGAGGGTGGCCACCGGGTCACCGGCCCGGTCGGCGAGGCCCACCGCGTCCAGGGCGTCGGCCACGGCGGCCCGGTCGGCGGCCCCGGGCGGGCGCAGGACGCCCCGACGGGCCAGCCGCCCCGAGGCGACCACCTCCCGGACGGTGGCCGGTACGCCGCTGCCCGCCCCGAGCCGCTGCGGCACGTAGCCGAGCCGGTGCCACTGCCGGAACCGGCGCAGCGGGGTGCCGAACAGCTCCACGGTGCCGGCGGCGAGCGGCACCAGGCCGAGCACCGCCCGGATCAGTGTGGACTTGCCCGACCCGTTGGCCCCGAGCACGGCGACCACCTCGCCGGCGGTCACGGCGACCGAGACGTCACGCAGCACGGGGCGGCCGTCGTAGCCGACCACCCCGTGCGTGACGGTGATGACAGGTTCGTTCACGAACATCCCAACGCGGTACGGAGCGCCGCAAGGTTGGCGCGCATCACCGAAAAGTAGTCGCCATCGTTGTCGGCCGACAGTCCTTCCAGCGGATCGAGTACCGCGGTCTTCGCCCCGACCTCCGTGGCGATGGTCTCGGCGACCTTGGGGCTGACCAGCGTCTCGAAGAAGATGGTGGTGGCCTTGTGCTCCCGGGCGGACTCGGCGACCTCGGCCAGGCGGCGCGGGGACGGCTCGTTCTCCGGGGTCAGCCCGGTGATCCCGATCTGCTCCAGCTTGTACCGCTCGGTGAGGTACCCGAAGGCGGTGTGGCTGACCACGATCTCCCGGCGCTGGCAGGTCTTCAGGCCCTCGGTGAACTCGCCGTCGAGCTGCTCCAGCTCGGTCCGGAGCTGCTTGGCGCGGGCGGTGAAGTCGGCGGCCTGCTCCGGGGCGACCTGGCCGAGCCGCTCGGCGAGCTTGTCGCCGATGGTGGCCAGCCGGGTCGGGTCCAGCCAGACGTGCGGGTCCTTCGCCCCGTCGGAGTCGGCCGGCTGCTCGGCCTCCGGCTTCTTCTCCTCCTCGGGCTTCTTCTCGTCCTCGTGGTCATGGTCGTGGTCGTGGTCGTGGTCGTGACCGTCCTCGTCCTCGTGGTCGTGGCCGTCCTCGCCCTCGTGGCTGTGGCTGTGGCCACCGGGGGCGGCGTCGCGCAGCGGCTGCACGGTGGCGACGTCGAAGGCCCGGTCCTTGCTGTTCTGCTCGATCGCCTCGTCGACGGCGGGCTGGAACCCGTCGAGGTACACGATCAGGTCGGCCCGGCTGATCTCGCCCACCTGGCTCGGGTTCAACTCCAGGTCGTGTGCGTGGGCGCCCGGCTTGGCGAGGTTGGTCACCGTGACCGCCTCGCCACCGATCCGCTCGCTGACGAACTGCAACGGGTAGAACGCGGCCACCACGTCCACCCGGTCGGGGTCGCCGCCTGCGGTGTCGTCGGTGCCGCAGGCCGTCACGCCGGTCACGGTCAGTAGTGCGGCGGTCGCGGCGGCCAGGGTGCGAGAGGTGAAAGGCCTGTTCATGAGCCCTACTCTCCGCCTAGTGAAATTGATTGTCAAAGCCGCATGATTGCATGACACGACCGCCGGTGCCGTGTCTGACCAGGGCGACCCGCCGACACCGTGGGGTGCCCAGGTGCGTCCGACGCCGACCGGGCGACCCCGGGGTCAGAGCAGCTTGGTCAGGGCGAGCACGATCAACAGGGTGACCGCGACCAGGCGGATCACCCGGTTCGTGGCTGTCTGCACCGACCAGGTGAGCACCGACAGGGCGACCAGGGCGGCGGCGAGCAGCAGCGCCAGCGTCGCCCCCGGCAGGCCGGGGGCGAAGAGCGCCACCAGGATCAACACCAGGGTGGCCAGGAAGACCCCGGTCGGGTTCACCCGGGCCAGGCGGGCCGGCAGAGGGAGGGACGTACGCTGCATCCACCGATGCTACGAGGATCGACGAGGATCCCACAGACTCCACGAGGAGGAGACCGGTGCTGGTCACCAACCGGTTCGTGGTGGACGTCGACACCGACGCCACCGACACGTTCACCGAACGGGCGCACGCCGCCCTCACCGCCCTCGCCGCCCGCCCCGGCTACCTCCGTGGACAACTGCTCCGGGCACTCGACGACCCGAGCCACTGGAGCATGGTCACCGAGTGGGAGTCGGTCGGGACGTACCGGCGGGCGCTGGGGGACTTCGACGTCAAGATCCACTCGATTCCGTTGCTCGCCGAGTCGATCGACGAGCCGTCCGCGTACGAGGTGCTTGCCGGTGCCGCACCCGGGGGAGCCGTGGTGGTGACCGCCAGCGATCGGGCCGCAGAGCCGTACCGCTGAACCCCTGGCACTACCCTGCACCTATGACCGATCCCGGACCGGCCAGCCCTCAGCAGTATCCTGTGCCGCCAGGCGACGGGCCGGCCGACGGGGCGTACCCGGCACCCCCACCGCCCGCAACGCCGACACCCCCACCGCCCGCAACGCCGACACCTCCACCGCCCGAGTCGTCGGCACCCCCACCGCCCGAAGCTCCGGCGACGGTCCCGCCCCCGCCTCCCGGCCCGGGAGTGCACCCCCCGTTCGCCGCGCCCCCCACCGAGGGGCGCAACCGTCGACTCTGGCTCGGCCTCGGCGTGGGCGCCCTGATCGTGCTGCTCTGCTGCGGCGGGGGTGGTGCGGCGATCATCGGCCTGGGGGTGACGAACGCCCGGGCCGTCGACGAGCAGGGGCGGGCGGTCACCGACGACTACTACCAGGCGTTGGTCGAGAAGCGGTACGGCGAGGCGTACGACATGCTCTGCCCCGCCGAACGCCGCCGCGAGTCGAAGCCGGAGTTCGAGCAGCGGGTGGGTGCCGAACCGCAGGTCTCCTCCTTCCGGGTACGCGACGTCGACGAGGTCACCCTCACCGTCGCCGTCGACGTCACCTACGACGACGGCGACCGGGACACCAGACGGGTGGCCCTGGAACTGAACGACCAGACCGCCGGCATGGAGGTCTGCGGGGTGGAGTGAACGGGCCCCGGTAATGTGCGGGCGTCGGGACCGAATGTGGTCGTACCGTGGTCCCGAACTGCCCGTACCGTCCACCGTCGTCCCCGCCGACCGCCAGTCGGCGTAGGAGGAGACACATGCCAGCCGACCGTATCGACGCCGTCGTCAGCCTCGCCAAGCGCCGGGGCTTCGTCTTCCCCTCCAGTGAGATCTACGGAGGCACCCGATCGGCGTGGGACTACGGTCCGCTCGGCGTGGAGCTGAAGGAGAACGTCCGCCGCCAGTGGTGGCGGACCATGGTCCAGCAGCGCGACGACGTCGTCGGGCTGGACTCGGCAGTCATCCTGGCCCGTCGGGTCTGGGAGGCCAGCGGCCACATCGCCGAGTTCGTCGACCCGCTCACCGAGTGCCAGTCGTGCCACAAGCGGTTCCGGGCCGACCACCTCGAAGAGGCGTACGAGGACAAGCACGGCAAGCCGCTGACCTCGTTGACCGACCTGAACTGCCCCAACTGCGGCAACAAGGGCACCTTCACCGAGCCGAAGATGTTCAACGGCCTGATGAAGACCTACCTCGGCCCGGTGGAGAGCGACGAGGGGCTGCACTACCTGCGCCCCGAGACCGCGCAGGGCATCTTCGTCAACTACAAGAACGTGGAGACGGTCGCCCGGAAGAAGCCGCCGTTCGGCATCGCCCAGACCGGCAAATCGTTCCGCAACGAGATCACCCCGGGCAACTTCATCTTCCGGACCCGCGAGTTCGAGCAGATGGAGATGGAGTTCTTCGTCGAACCGGGCACCGACGAGACCTGGCACGAGTACTGGCTGCAGGAGCGCTGGAACTGGTACCTCGACCTGGGGCTGACCGAGGAGAACCTGCGCTTCCACGAGCACCCCAAGGAGAAGCTCTCCCACTACTCCAAGCGGACCGTCGACATCGAGTACCGGTTCCGGTTCGGTGGCAGCGAGTTCGCCGAACTGGAGGGGATCGCCAACCGGACCGACTTCGACCTCTCCACCCACAGCAAGCACTCCGGGGTCGACCTGTCGTACTTCGACCAGACCAAGAGCGAGCGCTGGATCCCGTATGTCATCGAGCCCGCCGCCGGTCTGACCCGGGCGGTGCTGGCCTTCCTGCTTGAGGCGTACGACGAGGACGAGGCACCGAACACCAAGGGCGGTGTGGACAAGCGCACCGTCATGCGGTTCGACCCCCGGCTGGCCCCGGTCAAGGTGGCGGTCCTGCCGCTGTCGCGTAACGAGGCGCTCTCCCCGAAGGCCAAGGGGCTCGCCGCCGACCTGCGCAAGCGCTGGGTGGTGGAGTTCGACGACTCGCAGGCCATCGGCCGCCGGTACCGCCGTCAGGACGAGATCGGCACCCCGTTCTGCGTCACCGTCGACTTCGACACCCTCGACGACAACGCGGTGACCATCCGCAACCGGGACACCATGACCCAGGAGCGGATCTCCCTCGACCAGGTCGAGCGCTACCTCATCGAGCGCCTCCCCGGCTGCTGACCAAGGTGTAAGGAAGGGCCCCTTCTTAACGCATACGGTAAAGAAGGGGCCCCTTCTCACACTCCAGGCGATGGTGCAGGGGTGCGCGGCAGGGGCGGGTCGGGCAGCGGTTCGGCGCGTACCCGGACCGTGGCGCCGACACCCCGGCGGGACTCGTACGTCTCCTCGACCGTCCGGCGGACCCGACCCGGCTCACGCCTGATCTGCGCCGGGGTGAAGTGCAGGATCATCAACCCGTGCCGGCTCATCTCGTTGTGCCGCCGAAGCGTCCGGGCCCAGTCGTCGGGGCTGAAGTGGTACTCCTGCGAGTCCACCTCCAGGGCGATCGCCGCGTCCGCCAGATAACCGTCCGGGGTGGGAAGCGAATCGCCCGTCCAGGTCGACAGCCTGGGGTTCCACAGGATGTCCGGCAGGATCCCGCTGGCGGCCAGGCACTCCCGCAACTCCGCCTCCGGTGCCGACCGGGTCCCCGCGAGGACCTCGGTGAACGCCTTGCGGACCAGCGCCGTACGGCTGCGTCGGGCTCGACGGATCTCCTCGTCCAGGCCGGTCAGGTCGGCGTACCCGCGTTGCACCGCCTCGGCCACGATGGCCCGGACCGGCCGGATCTCCCGCAGGCCGCGGGCGGCGTCGACCACGGCCCGGGCCGGCGAGCAGACCGGGTAGAGGCCCGGGTGCCGCGCCCGCTCGTCGGGCGTCAGCGTCCGGGAGACCTGTGCGTACGCCGCCGAGCGCCGTCGCACGTGGTGCGGCACGACCAGGTGTACGGCCTCGGTGCGCGGGCCGTACCGGAAGCCGTACCACCGCAGTGCCGCCAGGCCGGTGAGCTGCGCCTGCCCTCCGGCGTAGAGGGCGGCCGAGATTCGTCGCTGTTCCTCGGTCAGTACGCCGCTGAACAGGGCGTACGTGGCCGGGAGGACTCGTTGCCAGCGGCCTCGACGGGCCTGGCGGTACAGGTACATGTCGGTGCAACCGATGTTCAGGAGTTGCGCCCGGGTGACGACCTGTTGCTGGGCCTGGGCCGTCGGTTCGAGTTCGGCTGGATAGTCGGACATGCGGCGCAGCATGGTCTCCCGAGGGCTGTCGTGTCCGGCCCGACCGCCGCGCCTGTGGATGACGGGCCCCCCTGTGGACGAGCACCCCTCATCGACGGTTGTGTGCTATGCGCCGGTGGTGAGAGGGGCAACCCGCTATGCCGTAGGCGTTAACAAGGGGCCCTTCCTTACAATCGGGGGGTGAGTGAGAGGGTGGGCGGGGAGCGGGGGTTGGCCCTTGGGGAGCACCGGGTGTGGCCGCCGGTGGTGCTCGCGCCGATGGCTGGGATCACCAACGTCGGTTTTCGTCAGCTCTGTCGGGAACAGGGCGGCGGGATCTACGTCTGCGAGATGATCACGACGGTCGCCCTGGTCGAGCGGAACCCGAAGACCCTCCGGATGATCGCCTTCGGTGAGGGCGAACGGCCGCGCAGCCTCCAGCTCTACGGCACCGACCCGGAGACCACCGCCGCCGCAGTGCGGATCGTTGTCGACAAGGGGCTCGCCGACCACATCGACCTGAACTTCGGCTGCCCGGTCCCGAAGGTCACCCGGCGCGGCGGCGGGGCGGCCCTGCCGTGGCGTCGCCGACTCTTCGCCCGGCTGGTCACCGGCGCTGTGGAGGCCGCGTCACCCGCCGGGGTGCCGGTCACCGTCAAGATGCGCAAGGGCATCGACGACGACCACCTGACGTACGTCGAGGCGGGGCTGGCCGCCCAGGACGCCGGGGTCGCCTGGGTGGCGTTGCACGGGCGTACGGCCGCGCAGCGGTACTCGGGAACCGCCGACTGGGACGCCATCGCCACCCTGAAAGAGGCGCTCGACGTGCCGGTGCTCGGCAACGGCGACATCTGGGAGGCCGACGACGCCCTGCGGATGGTGGCGCACACCGGGGTGGACGGGGTGGTGGTGGGCCGGGGTTGCCTCGGTCGGCCGTGGCTCTTCGCCGACCTGGAGGCCGCCTTCGCCGGACGCCCGGAACGGCGGTTGCCCACCCTGGGCGAGGTGGCCCTGACCATGCGCCGGCACGCGGAGCTGCTTGTCGACCAGTTCACAGTCGGGTCCCGCAATCCGGCCCGGGGTGAGCGCGACGGCTGCACCGACTTCCGTAAGCACGTGGCCTGGTACCTGAAGGGTTTCCCGGTCGGCAGCGAACTGCGCCGGTCCCTGGCGATGATCGAGAGCCTGACCGAGCTGGACGACCTGCTCGGCAAGCTCGATCCGGCGGAGCCGTTCCCGGTGCAGACGTTGGGCCAGCCCCGGGGCCGGACCAACTCGCCCGGCAAGGTCTTCCTGCCCGACGGTTGGCTGGCCAGCCGGGACGACGACGCCGCCCCGGTCGGCGCCGAACTCGCCGACTCCGGCGGCTGACCCCGCGACCCCCGCTCAGGACGACGACGGCCCCTCCGCGACGAAGACTCCGCGTCCAGGTGCGCCGACTACGACCTTACGGTCACGTAGCAGAGCGATGGCTCGGGCGGCGGTCGAGAAGGACACGTCGTACCTGTCGGCCAGTTGCGTGTACGAGGGCAGCTTGGCCCCGGGTTCGTACTCGCCTGCTGTGATCTTCGCCGTGATGTCTGCGGCGATGTCCGTGTAGCTGAGCGGGATCGGGGACATGCGTGATCCTTTCGGGCTGGCACCTGTCCCCGATCTTCTCACCTCCTGCCCATAGTTGACCTATCGCACCTAGTGAGATAGGTTGCCCTTGAGTCGATCGGGTTGGCACCAGAACGGCTCATCCGGGCTCCAATGCCCGAGCTGTGCCGGGGGTGACAGCACCCCCGGCACCCGATCATCCAGACCCGGCCCGGGGTGGGTGCTGGGCTCCGGTCGGTGCGGCGCGCGCGGTCGTACCGGTCGTCCCCGCCTGCCCCGGTGCCGCCGTGCTCAGGAACAGGAGGGCCGTGACCGAGCCGACCGGTGACCGTCTGTACCCGTGCAACGTCCGCGCCGTCGCCTTCGACGTTCGACGTCGTGGGCTGGACCCGCAACGGGTCGGCGCGTACCTCGACCGGATCGCCGACGAACTCGACAGACTCAACCGCGACCGGATCACCGCCGAGTCCGAGGCCGAACGGATCCGCCGGGCGGTACGCCGCTGGCAGCTTCGACAGGTTCGCCGAGTCGACGCGCTCGTGGTCGGCCCGCCCCGGCGACCGGCCCCGAGGCAGGGTGCGGCGGCGACGGGGACCCGCTGGGTGGTCCACCTGCCGACCACCTCGACCAGCCGGGAGGCGGCAGCGGCCCTCGTCGGTGTCCTGCGCGGATCGTGGGGGCACCTGCCCACGATCGACTTCGGGGAGGCCACCCTCAGTCCCGAGGACCATCAGTCGGCGCGTACCCGGGTCTGGTGTGACGCCCGGGTCGCGGGCTCCCGCCGGTGCCCCCGCATCGCCGACCACCCCGGTCCCTGCGACCCTGGCCCCTGACCGCGACCGGCGACACCCCGCCGATGCGACGGAGTGTCCGACACGTCGTCGAAGGTGGCACTCTCGATCCGGCGATGTCGGAAAGGACAGTGCAACCGGGAGGCGGGATGTTCGCGGTGGACCTGGGCGACGGCGCGCAGTTGCGTCCGTTGGAGCCGTGGCGGGCCGGGGAGTTCCTCGCCCACATCGACCGGGGTCGGGAGTTCATCGGGCGGTACGTGGGCCTGCCGGACCTGGTCACCGACCTGGAGTCGAGCCGGACGTACCTGCTGTCCTACGCGGAGCGGGCGGCGGCCGACACCGGCCGGATCCACGGGATCTGGTCCGGGGGTCAGCTGGTCGGCGGGGTCCTGTTGCGGACCATGGACGTGCGCAACGGCTCCGCCGAGGCGGGTTGCTGGCTGGAGCCGTCGGCGGCGGGCCGGGGCCTTGTCACCAGGGCCTGCCGGGTCCTGATCGACTGGGCGATCGGTGAGCGGGGTGTGCACCGGATCGAGTGGCGGGTCTCCTCGGCGAACGCGCCGAGCATCGCGGTGGCCCGGCGTCTGGGCATGACCCGGGAGGGGGTCCTGCGCGACAGTTATCTGTACCGGGGACAGCGTCAGGACATCGAGGTCTGGTCGGTGTTGGCCCCGGAGTGGGTCACCTCCCCCTGAGCGTCCGGCTGAGCTTCCGTCCGGGGTGTCGGGACCGTGGCGGTGGTGGACCCGGGCAGCTCGGTGCCGCGGTGGTAGGTGATGCCCGCCCGGTCCCACCGGGGCAGGTGGGTGGCCAGCCGATGGCGGAATCCGGACCAGTCGTGGGTGGCCCGGGGCGACCAGGCGAGTTCGGCGATCGCGGGTAGGCGGGGGAAGAGCATGAACTCGATCTCGGTACGGGTGGTCACCGACTCGGTCCACAGGGGGGCCTCGACGCCCAGCACCGCCGACTCCGGCACGCCGGTCAGGTGTGTCCCCGGATCCCAGTCGTACGCCCGGTGCAGGTCGATCAGACCGGCCCAGTCGTGGCCGATCGGGGTGTCCGGGGCGTACTTCATGTCCAGGTAGGCGCGGTCGGCGGGGGAGAGGACCAGGCGGGCTCCCCGGCGTACCGCATCGGCGGTGGTCGGGTCGTTCCCGTCGGTGCCCCACCACTGGACGATCCGCCCGTCGACGTGGTCGGTCGGGGCGATCTGGTGCCAGCCGACCACCGTCTTGCCCAGGTCGGCGACGATCCGCTGGACCCGCTCGACGAAGTGGGCGTACGCGTCGGCGGGCACCTTGAACGCCTCGTCCCCGCCGATGTGCAGGTACGGCCCGGGTGACGCCGCCGCCACCTCCCGCAGGACGTCGGTGACGAAGGCGTACGTCTGCTCGCTCGTGGGGTCGACGTAGCTGAACCCGACCTCGGTGCCGGTGTACGGCGGCGGCCCGACCCGGTCCGGGGCGAGCTGCGGGTACGCGGTCAGCGCCGCGTTCGTGTGCCCGGGCAGGTCGATCTCCGGCACGACTGTGACGTGTCGCCGTGCGGCGTGGTCGAGGATCAGCCGGTAGTCGTCGCTGGTGTAGTACCCGCCGGGGCCACCGCCGACGGCTCCCGCCCCGCCGACAGTGGCAAGGCGCGGCCAGGTGTCGACGGCGATCCGCCACCCCTGGTCGTCGGTGAGGTGCAGGTGCAGATGGTTGATCTTGTATCGGGCCAGGTGGTCGACGACCCGCAGCACGTCGGGTACGCCGAAGAAGTGCCGGGCCACGTCGAGCATCGCCCCCCGGTAGGCGAACCGGGGCCGGTCCACGATCGTCCCGCCGGGCAGCACCCACGCGGCGGCGACCGGGGTGGGGCTCTCGATCGCGGCGGGGAGGAGTTGGCGCAGCGTCTGCACCCCGTGGAACAGGCCGGTGGCGGTGCCGGCGGTGAGCCGTACGCCGTCGGTGGAGACCCGGAGGCGGTACCCCTGCGGGCCGAGTTCGTCTCCGGCGTCGGCGTCCAGGGTCAGGGCGATCTCCCCGTGCGACGCGGCGGTGGCCGTCTCGGTCACCGGCAGCGGGTATCCGGTCGCCGGGCGGAGCAGGTCGGCGAGGTGGTCGGCGACGTCCCGGGCTCCCGCGCCGCAGCCGACCCGTACGACGGCGTCCTCCGGGAGGAGGAAGTCCTGCTCCGGGGCGGGTTCCACCCGCTCAGGCGCCGGCACCACCTCGGTCAGCCGTGCCTCGGCCCGGGTGCCGGGGGCGGGGTGGGCCGGGCCCTCGCTCGTCTCGACCGCCGGTCTCGGGGTCGGGACGGCGGGGTCCGGCCGGGCGTCGGGGCACGGGGCGGGGGCGCCGGGGGTGGGGGGCACTGGCAACTCCGAGGGGTATTCGCGTGGGAAATGGCAAAAACGAATTTTGACGGTGGGTGCCGTCAAGGATACGAGGAGCAGCGAATATGCGTGAACGTGCGCGTGGGATCGTTCCCAGGGACCGGGGTGAAAGCGGATGGTCGTGACGGCTGTGCACATGGTCACCAATTGGTCCCGCAGCAGGTCGGAGTCGCTTAACCTTCGCCCACCCGTCGATGGCGAACCCCCTCGAACTCCAGGTGGGCCGCGTTTCGGGCGAAAACTGAACCTTCGTTAAGTGTCGGGTCGACGTGCGTGGGAGGGCTCCGGTGACAGCAGAGCGGACGACGGAACAATCGGGACACAAGTACGTCTACGGCTTCGACGAGGGCAACAAGGAACTCAAGGACCTCCTCGGCGGCAAGGGCGCCAACCTGGCCGAGATGACCAACCTGGGGCTCCCGGTGCCGCCCGGGTTCACCATCACCACCGAGGCGTGTCAGGCGTACCTGGTCGACGGGCGGGAGCCCGACGGGCTGGCCGAGCAGATCGCCGCCCACCTCGCCGCCCTCGAACGGGCGATGGGCCGACGGCTCGGTGACCCGCACGACCCGCTCCTGGTATCGGTCCGCTCCGGGGCGAAGTTCTCCATGCCGGGGATGATGGAGACCGTCCTCAACGTCGGTCTCAACGACCGGAGCGTGGTCGGGCTGGCCGCCCAGGCCGGGGGCGCCGCAAGCGCCGACGGCGGCGAACGGTTCGCCTGGGACTCGTACCGGCGGCTGATCCAGATGTTCGGCAAGACCGTCTGCGAGGTGCCGGGGGAGGAGTTCGAGCACGCCCTCGACGAGGTCAAACGCGCCAAGGGCTGCACCAACGACCTCGACCTCGACGCCGCCGACCTGCGCCGGTTGGTCGACGCGTACAAGAAGATCTTCGCCGACCGTACCGGCCGGGACTTCCCGCAGGACCCCCGCGAGCAACTCGACCTGGCCGTCCGGGCGGTCTTCGAGTCGTGGAACGCCGAACGGGCGGTGCTCTACCGCCGTCAGGAGCGGATCCCCGCCGACCTCGGCACCGCCGTCAACGTGGTCGCCATGGTCTTCGGCAACCTCGGCCCCGACTCCGGCACCGGAGTCGCCTTCACCCGCGACCCGGCAACCGGCGACCAGGGGATCTACGGCGACTACCTGGCCAACGCCCAGGGCGAGGACGTCGTCGCCGGGATCCGCAACACCGTCGCCCTTCAGGAGCTGGAGCGGATCGACAAGTCCTCCTACGACGAACTGCTCGACATCATGGCCCGGCTGGAACGGCACTACCGGGACCTGTGCGACATCGAGTTCACCATCGAACGCGGCAAGCTCTGGATGCTCCAGACCCGGGTCGGCAAGCGGACCGCCGCCGCCGCGTTCGTCATCGCCGGCCAGCTTGTCGACGAGGGGCTGATCAGCCTGGACGAGGCCCTGCACCGGGTCACCGGCGCCCAACTGGCGCAGCTGATGTTCCCCAGGTTCCAGCTCGACCACGGCATCGAACCGGTCGCCACCGGAGTCGGCGCGAGCCCCGGTGCGGCCTGCGGGAAGGTCGTCTTCACCTCGGCCCGCGCCGTGGAGCTGGCCGGTGAGGGCGAGGCGGTGATCCTGGTCCGCCGGGAGACCAACCCCGACGACCTGAACGGGATGATCGCGTCCCGGGGGATCCTCACCTCCCGGGGCGGCAAGACCAGCCACGCCGCAGTGGTGGCCCGGGGGATGGGCAAGACCTGCGTCTCCGGGGCCGACGGGATCGAGGTCGACGTCCCGCAGCGCCGGTTGACAGTCGCCGGGAGGACGGTCACCGAGGGGGACGTGGTCTCCATCGACGGCACGACCGGCAGGGTCTATCTGGGAGAGGTGCCTGTCACCCCCTCCGAGGTGGTCCGCTACTTCGAGGGCGACCTCGATGCCTCGGCCAGCGACGAGCCGCTGGTCCGGGCCGTACACCGGATCATGGGACACGCCGACGGCAGGCGGAGGCTGGCGGTCCGCACGAACGCGGACACCGGGGCGGACGCCGCCCGGGCGCGCCGGTTCGGGGCCGAGGGCATCGGGCTGTGCCGGACCGAGCACATGTTCCTCGGGGACCGGCGGGAGCTGGTGGAGCGGCTCATCCTGGCCCGGACCGACACCGACCGGGTCGAGGCCCTCGCCGCCCTCCTGCCGTTGCAGCGCGCCGACTTCGAGGAGATCTTCCGGGAGATGGACGGGCTACCGGTGACCGTCCGACTGATCGACCCGCCGTTGCACGAGTTCCTGCCCCCGCTGGAACAGCTCGCCGTGGACGTGGCCGTCGCCCAGGAGCGCGGCGAGGACGTGGCCCGGGAGGAGGCCCTGCTCGCGGCGGTGCGGCGGATGCACGAGGAGAACCCGATGCTCGGCCTGCGCGGGGTCCGGCTCGGCCTGGTCATCCCCGGCCTGTTCGCGATGCAGGTCCGGGCGATCACCGAGGCCGCCGTGAGTGTCACCAGGGCCGGTTCGACGGCCCGGCCGGAGATCATGGTCCCGCTGGTCGGCGCGGTCCAGGAGCTGGAGACGGTACGCGCCGAGGCCGAGAAGATCATCGCGGAGGTGGTGGGTGACAGCGGGGTCGAGGTGCTGGTCGGCACGATGATCGAGGTACCCCGGGCGGCGCTCACCGCCGGACAGATCGCCGAGGCGGCCCAGTTCTTCTCCTTCGGCACCAACGACCTGACCCAGATGGGCTGGGGGTTCTCCCGGGACGACGTGGAGGGCGCGTTCTTCTGGCGCTACCTGGAGCTGGGCATCTTCGGCATCTCGCCGTTCGAGTCGATCGACCGGGACGGGGTCGGCCGACTGATCCGGATCGCCGCCGAGGAGGGCCGGGCCGCCCGGCCGGGCCTGAAGCTCGGGGTCTGCGGCGAGCACGGCGGCGACCCCGACTCGGTGCACTTCTTCCACGACGTCGGCCTCGACTACGTCTCCTGCTCGCCGTTCCGGGTCCCGGTGGCCCGGCTGGAGGCGGGACGGGCAGTGCTCGACGACCCCGGCTCGGACAGCCGCTGACCGACGACCCCGGCGGCGGTGACCGGTCGGCCTCGACCGGTCGGCGACGCCGGGGTCAGACGGGAGGACGCCGCCACGCCGGGGGGCGGGTCCGGCGCAGCTGGGTCGGCAGGGTGGCCATCGGAGTCCGCATGGCCAGCGGACCGTAGCCCTGGGTGAGCTGGACGGCGGCCACGCCGGTGCGGTGGGCGTCGAAGGCCGAACCGGCCCGGTCGGCCACCTCCCGGGCCTCGCCGCGTAGCCGGGTGAGGTCGTCGGTGGGGCCGGTGACCAGCGTGAACAGCGCGTGGAGCCCGGCGGGGCAGACCACCACCCACCCCTTCGAGGTGGCCAGGACGAAGTCCTGGAACTCGCTGCGGTCGACGGTGTCGGCCATCCGTTGACCGAGCCCGAAGCTGGCTGCGGAGATCGCCGCGAGGTGGGTGGCGTCGGTGGCGGGCAGATCGCTGGCGATGAGGAGACCGTCGGTGCCGGCCAGCACCCCGCCGTTGATCTCCGGCCGACGGCGGCGCAACGCCTGCAACTCCGTCACCAACACCGCGTCTGCTTTCACGATCGGCTCTCCTCGAGGTCGTGGTTCAGGCGTACCGGTCCACTGGTCACGTTCCGCTTCCGAAACGCTACCGGTGGCTGTGTGTCAAGCGCGATCCCCGGGTGCGTGTCGATCGGTCGACAAAGGCTGCCTGATCGGAGGTTGTCAGTATCACCCGGCGCGATTCCCACCGCGACGTTCGGTCTGCGAACGCGTAACCTGGCTGGGCGCGAACGGGCGTTTTGGCCCGCTTGAGGGGGCTGGCCAGATGCGGCATCCGGTGGGACTGCGCCGGATCGCGCGTCCACCCCACCGCCTGTCGCGTGCCCACCCGTACCACCCTCACGTGCCCCCGCCGCTCCGTCCGGTGCCCTCCTGCGCGCGCCGACCCGTCTCGGCACCGCTCCCCAGCACTGTCGCACGAGTGCCCTTCTGCCGCCGGACGCCCCCGGGCCGCGCCGTCTCACCCCGGGCGTCCCCGTGCCGCGCCGTCTCGCGCCGGGCGTCCCCGTCCTGCCCTTTCCGACGCCTGACGGCTGTCCGTTCCCGGTGTCTGATGGCCCGGTCGCGGGCACCGCCCGTCCGCCGGGCCCGCTGCTCCCACTCGGTCCCTCGCACCCCGGCACAGCCGGGTTGACCAGGGATGACATCGGTACGAAACCTCGAGAAACTCGCTCGTCACCAACCGTTGACCGACGAAAGAGTCGAGTGTTAACTGTTAACAGTTACCAGGAGGGCTTTAAACGTGTTGGACGTCAGGCCGATCAGGGTTGAATCCCTCGGCGAGAGGCTGGCCACCGAACTGCGCCGCCGGATCATCGTGGGCGACGTGACCTCGGGGACCCGACTCGTCGAGGAGGAGCTGGCTGATTCCTTCCGGGTCAGCCGGGGACCTGTCCGCGACGCCATCCGGATCCTGCGGTCGGAGGGCCTGGTCACGGGCTCCGGCCGCAACGTCGTCACCCGCTCGTTGAGCGATGCCGACATCGAGGAGCTGATGGCGCTGCGGGAGGCATTCGAGCTGCTGGCTGTGGAACGAGCCATCGCCGTACGGCGGGAGGCCCTCGCCGTCGCGTTGCAGGCCGCCCTGGTCGACATGGACGCGGCCCTGGCCGATCGTGACTCGTCCGCCTTCACCACCGCCGACATCCGGTTCCACAGTGCGTTCTTCGAGTCCGCCGGGCTGACCCGGCTCAGCGTCCTGTGGAACCAGTTCCGACCCACCATCGAGGGCCTGCTGCACGCCTCCGGCAAGCGGCTGGCCGACCTCGCGCCCTCGGCGCGGGAGCACCACGACCTCGCCGGGCTGATCGTGGCCGGCAAGGTTCCCGAGGTCAAGGCCGAGCTCCATCGCCACCTGCAGACCACCTGCTCACGGCTGCGTTCCTCGATTCCCCCCGCCCCCGTCCAG
This sequence comes from Micromonospora sp. NPDC000207, assembly GCF_040300925.1. Classification (NCBI taxonomy): domain Bacteria; kingdom Bacillati; phylum Actinomycetota; class Actinomycetes; order Micromonosporales; family Micromonosporaceae; genus Micromonospora; species Micromonospora sp. NPDC000207. The sequence goes on along the minus strand of NZ_JBEPEQ010000008.1, from coordinate 26,648 downwards.
AGAGAGAACGATCAATGAGATCACGTGTGTTGCGTTTCGCCGCTCTCGCCGTCGCCGGCACCCTCGTGCTGTCCGGCTGCGCCGACCGGGGCGGCAGCGAGGCGTCCTCCGACAACTACCCGGGCAAGGACCTCACCCTCGTCGTGCACGCCGGTGCCGGCGGCGGCTCCGACCTGACCGCCCGGACCCTGGCCAAGGAGCTGGAGGCGGACCTCGGTCGGTCGATCGTGGTGGAGAACCGGACCGGTGGTGGAGGACGGGTCGGCCTGACCTACCTCAAGAACCGTCCGGCCGACGGCTACTCCATCGGGTTCATCCCGGTCGAGGTGGCCATGCTCGGTCACCAGGGCGCCGACATCAAGCCCGAGCAGTACACGATCCTCGGGCAGGTCATGAACGCCCCGGCGACCCTGTCGGTGCCGGCCAACAGCCCGTACCAGACCCTCGACCAGCTGATCGCCGCGGCGAAGGAGGACCCGGACACGATCACCGTGTCGAACTCCGGGGCCGGCGCGATCTGGGAGGCCGCCACCCTCGCCCTCGGCGAGGCGGCCGGTGCCACCTTCAAGCCGGTGCCCTACGACGGCGGTGCCCCCGCCGTGGCCGCCGGCGTCTCCGGCGAGGTCCAGGCCGTGATGGCCGGGGTCAGCGAGTCCGCCTCGGCGGCGAACAACAACCAGCTGCGCATCCTGGCCGTGCTGGCCCCCGAGCGGGTCGCCTCGCTCCCCGAGGCCCCCACCGCCAAGGAGCAGGGCATCGACGTGGTCATCGGTGGATGGGGCCTGATGGGCGCCCCCGCCGGACTGCCCGACGACGTCAAGCAGCGCCTTGCCGACGCCGTCCAGAAGGCCGCTTCCTCGGAGACCTTCAAGGACGTCATGACCAAGGCCGGCAACACCCCGCTGGCCACCTCGCCGGACGAGGCCACCGAGTTCACCCAGGCCGAGTTCGACCGCTTCGGTGAGATCTACGGCTGATGGCTGCCATCCACCCGACGACCAAGGGTGACCACGGTGCCGCCTCGCGATGGCGCGAGGCGGCACTGGGGGCGGTCTTCCTGGTGCTGGGCGCCGTACTGCTCGGGTTGGCACGCTCGATCGAGCTGCCGACCCGGGCGATGGCGGTGAGCCCCCGTATCTGGCCCGAGGCCCTGGCCTTCGGGATCATGGGCCTCTCGGTCCTCCAGATCGTCTCGGCCTTCGTCAAGACGCCGAAGGTCGACGACGAGGAGGACGGCCCCGTCGTCCGCTCGGGGATCGTACGGGTGGCCGGTTTCGTCGTGGCCAGTGTGGCCTTCGGCCTGCTCTGGTACTACCTGCACTTCCTGGTCTCCGGGCTGGTGTACGTCGCCGCCCTCACCTGGATCGCGGGTGGCCGGGGCATCAAGGACCTGGTCTTCTTCCCCGCCGGGGTGACGCTCCTCATCTATGTCCTGTTCGGCCTGCTGCTGAGGGTTCCGCTGTGAACGCGATGGTCGAGGGCTTCGGTGCCCTCCTCTCCGTAGAGATGATGCTCTGCGTCCTTGCGGGCGCGGCGATCGGCATGCTGGTCGGTGCCTTCCCGGGCATCACCGCCACCATGGCTGTCGCCCTGGCGAGCGCCTTCACCCTGACCATGGACCCGCTGCCCGGCCTGGCCGTGCTGTTGACCATCCTGATCGGGGCGCAGTTCGGTGACCGGGTCCCGGCCATCCTGATCAACACCCCCGGTACGCCGGCGTCGATCGCCACCACCTTCGACGGCTACGCGATGGCCAAACAGGGCAAGGCCGGGTTGGCGTTGACAGCGTCGGCCTTCGCCTCGGCGGTGGGCGGCTTCGTCGGCATCGCGGTGCTGATGGTGGCCGCGATCCCGCTGAGCACGGTGGCCATGCAGTTCGGCTCGCCGGAGATGTTCGCCCTGGTCATCTTCGGATTGACGATGATGGTCGAGGTCTCCGGGAAGCAGCTTCTCAAGGGCCTCATCGCCGGGCTGTTCGGCCTGGCCCTGGGCACCGTGGGCCGGGACCCGATGGACGGGTCGGACCGGTTCACCTTCGGCATCCCGCAGCTGGTCGAGGGGGTTCCCTTCATCGCGGTGATCATCGGCCTCTTCGGCATCGCCGAGGTGTTCAGCCAGATGATCTCCCGTCGGCACACCTCCCAGAAGCCGATCACCGACTTCGGTCGGTGGTGGCCGAACAAGCGGGAGGCCCGGCAGATGGTCAAGCCGATGGCCGTCGGCTCCGGCGTCGGCACCGTGGTCGGCGTACTGCCCGCCGTCGGCGGGGACATCGGCGGAATCGTCGCCTGGAACCAGGCCAAGCGGGTCTCCAAGGAGCCGGAGAAGTTCGGCAAGGGCTCCCTGGAGGGACTCACCGCCGCCGACGGCTCCTCGAACGCCGGTGTCGGTGGATCCGTACTGACCACCCTCGCCCTCGGCGTCCCCGGTGACTCCGTGATGGCGGTCATGCTCGGCTCGATGATCATCTGGGGCATCCAGCCCGGTCCGGGCCTGTTCACCAACCAGCCGGACCTGGTCTACTCCATCGCCGGCATCATGTTCGTCGCCACGGTCCTGACGCTGGGACTGAGCCTGCTGCGGATGCGCGGCGTGGCCAAGCTGCTCGACCTGCCCAGCCGGTTCCTGTGGACGGTGATCCTGACCTTCTGCGTCGTCGGCACGTACGCGGTGAACAACAGCGTCTTCGACGTCGGCGTGATGCTGATGTTCGGCGTTCTCGGGCTGATGTTGCGCCGGTACGGCTTCCCGGCCGGGCCGATCGTCCTCGGCCTGATCCTCGGCCCCCTCGCCGAGCGGAACTTCCGTCGGTCGATGGAGCTGGGCGGGCTGGAGACGATCTACACCAGCCCGATCGCGGTGGGGCTGCTCCTGCTGGCAGTGCTCGCCGTCGCGGTGCCCCGGATCCGGGCCCGGATCAAGGCCCGCAAGCAGACCCCGGGGGACGACGACACCCCTGCCGACCCGCCGCTGGGCGTCGAGGCGAGCCGGTGACGGCGAAGCACTTCGTCGTACGGGACGTGGCGGGGCAGTGCCACGGCAGCACCGTCTGCCCGGTCGGGGACACCTTCGTGGTCGCCTGGTTCGTCGGCGAACACGAGGGGGCACCCGACTCCCGGATCCAGCTCACCGTCGGGGCCGAGGACCACTGGTCCACCCCCGTCGTGGTCAGCGGTGACCTCGGTCCCTGCTGGAACCCGGTGCTGCACCTGCGTACCGACGGGGAACTGGTCTGCTGGTTCAAGGTCGGTACGACCATCTCCGCCTGGGTGACGTACCAGGTGGTCTCGGGGGACGGGGGTCGGACCTGGTCCCCGCCACGGCCGGTGGGGGAGGCGGACCGGGGCGGACGGGGGCCGGTCCGCACCCCGCCGCTCCGGCTGCCCTCCGGGCGGCTGCTCGCCGGGGCCTCCACCGAGACGTGGGGCGAGCGACCCCGCTGGGACTGCTTCGTCGACGTCAGCGACGACGACGGTCGGACCTGGCGGCGGACCCCCGACATCGCCCTCGACCACGACACCTTCCCCGGTGCCGGGGCCATCCAACCGGCCCTCTGGCGCAACCCGACCGGCGAGGTGCGACTGCTGGCCCGCAGCACCGCCGGTCGGCTCGTCGCCGCCACCAGCGCCGACGACGGCGAGACCTGGTCGCCGGGGGCGCTGCACACGGTGCCGAACAACAACTCCGGCGTCGCCGTGGCCCGCCTCGGCGACACGGTCCACCTGGCCCACAACCCGACGGTCGGGGACTGGGCCAGCCGGGCACCCCTTGTCGTCTCCGCCTCCACCGACGGCGGGGAGACCTTCCACCCCTGGACGACCCTGGAGGAGTCCCTCGACTCCACTGCGGGCGAGGGCTACCGCCCCGCCGACTCCGGGGTGACGACCACCGGGGTGAACGAGTTCTCGTACCCCTGCCTGGTCCCCGTCGGGGACCGACTGGCCGTGTCCTACACCTGGCAGCGGCGCGGCATCGTGCTCGCCCTGCTCGACCCCTCGGAGCGCACCCCATGACGGCCCACCCCGCCGCGAACCTGATCAGCGCCGTGCCGACCCTCTTCGCCGGCGACGGCACAGTCGACCGCTCGGCCACCCGGGCCGCCTACGACCAGCTCGCCCGGCACCCCCTGGACGGGGTCTTCGTGGGCGGCACGACGGGAGAGTTCACCACCCTCACCGACGACGAGCGCCTCGACGTCAGCACCGCCGCCGCCGAGGCGTTCGGCCCCGACCGGACCTACTGGCACGTCGGGCACGCCTCCACCCACCAGGCGGTACGCCTCACCCGGGCGGCAGTCGACCGGGGGGCGGCCCGGTTCGCGGCGTTGACCCCGCACTACTTCCCGGCCACCGAGTCCGCCCTGCTCGCCTACTACGAGGCGGTCGTCGCCGCCGCCGACGGTCGCCCGGTGTACGGATACCTCTTCGCGGCCCGGACCACCACCCCGGTCTCGCCGGACCTGCTCGCCCGACTGGTCGGGACCGGGCTGGCCGGGGTCAAGATCAGTGGCGAGTCGACGGCGGCGCTGACCGGCTACCTGAGCGCGCTCGGCGACCCGACGCTGCCCGTCTACTCCGGTGCCGACGCGGAGTTCACCGAGGTCGTCACGGCCGGTGCCGCCGGAGTGGTGTCCGGGGTCAGCTCGGTGCTGCCCGAGCCCTTCCTCGCCGTCCGGGACGCCCTGCGCACCGGCGACACCGAGGCCCTCGTGGCGGCCCGGGAACGGTCCCTGCGCGCGGTGGCCGCCACCCGTCACGGCGACCTGGCCCACCTCAAGACGGTCCTCGAACTGCGCGGCCTGCCCGCCGGCGGCCTGCGGGCCCCGCTCGACCCGATCACCCCCGACGACCGGCGGGCGCTGGAGAGCGCCGTCGCCGACCTGCTCTGACCCTGCCGACCGACCCCGTCCCCGAGGAGCCTCTCGTGAGCAGCTACGCCTTTCCCGAGTTGACCGAACAGCCCCAGGCCGAGGCCGGGGTGGTCTGGACCGTCGCCAGCGGTGACCTGCGGCTCAGCGCCAACGTCACCTGTTGGCCCACCCAGCGGCAGTTCGAGGCCGACCTGGAACGGGCTGTCACCTCGCTGGGCCACCGGGTCCACCGGGCCCACCCGGTCGACGAGGAGGCCGGCCACGGCTTCATCGCCAGTCAGCGCCAGGGCATCGAGGTGTTCAAGTCGATCCCGCCGGACGCCCCGCTGATCGTCGCCGAGGCGGTCTGGCAGTACAGCCACCACGTGCTTGCCGGTCTGCGTACCCACCGGGGGCCGATCCTGGTGGTGGCGAACTGGAGCGGCGAGTTCCCCGGCCTGGTCGGCCTGCTCGGGCTGACCGCCAGCCTCACCAAGGCGGGGGTCGAGCACTCCATCCTGTGGAGCGAGAAGTTCACCGACGACTGGGCGCTGTCCCGGCTGCGTACCTGGCTGGAGACCGGGAAGCTGGAGCACGACCAGAGCCACGTACGGGACCTGCCGGCCCTGCCGGACACCGACGAGGTACGCCTCGGTCGCGCCCTCGCCACCCAGCTCAAGCGGGACAAGGCCATCATCGGGGTCTTCGACGAGGGCTGCATGGGCATGTACAACGCCATCATCGACGACGAGCTGCTCAACCCGCTGGGCATCTTCAAGGAGCGGCTGTCGCAGAGCGCCCTGGTCGCCGAGATGAACAAGGTCACCGACGCCGAGGCCCAGGCCGTCCGGGACTGGCTGGACGCCGCCGGGCTGACCTTCCACACCGGCACCGACGAGGCCACCGAGCTGACCGACGCCCAGCTGCACAGCCAGTTCAAGATGTACGTCGCCGCACTGCGGATCTCCGACGACTTCGGCCTGGACGCCGTCGGTATCCAGTACCAGCAGGGCCTCAAGGACGTCGTCCCCGCCAGCGACCTGGTCGAGGGGCTGCTCAACAACGTCTCCCGGCCGCCGGTGCGCAGCCGCGACGGGGCCCGGGAGCTCTACGCCGACCAGCCGTTGCCGCACTTCAACGAGGTCGACGAGGGGGTGGCCGTGGACTCGCTGGTCACCAACCGGATCTGGACCGCGATGGGGCTCGACCCGGCGACCACCCTGCACGACATCAGGTGGGGCGAGGAGTACGACGGCCGGTTCGTCTGGGTCATGGAGATCTCCGGTTCCGTACCGGCCTCGCACAACGGCGGCTACGACAAGAGCTGGAGCATGCGGCAGCCGCCGATGTTCTTCCCGCTCGGCGGCGGCACCCTCAGCGGGGTGTCCAAGCCGGGGGAGATCGTCTGGTCCCGGGTCTTCATCGCCGACGGTGTCCTCCACGTCGACCTGGGTCGGGGCACCGCCGTCGAGCTGCCCGCCGAGGAGACCCAGCGTCGCCTCGACGCCACCAACCCGCAGTGGCCGATCATGCACGCGGTCCTGCACGGCGTGGACCGGGACCAGCTGATGGGCAGGCACAAGGCCAACCACCTCAACGTGGTGTACGCCCCGGACGCCGCCACCGCCGACAGGGCCCTCGCCGCGAAGGCCGCCCTCTTCGCCGAGCTGGGCCTGGTGGTGCACCTCTGCGGCGAGGTGGACCTGTAGTGGAACCGCTGTTGATCGGCATCGACCTGGGGACGGGGAGCAGCAAGGGGGTGCTCACCGACGCGCAGGGCACCGTGGTGGCCACCGCCGTACGCCCCCGACCCCGGTCGATGTCGCTGCCCCGACCCGGGTGGGCGGAGGTCGACGCCGAGGCGGTCTGGTGGGGTGACGTGACGTCCATCGCCGCCGAGCTGGGTGCCGCCGCCCAGGGCGCCCCGATAGCCGCGGTCTGCGTCAGCGGGGTCGGCCCCTGTCTGGTCCTCTGCGACGAGCAGGACATCCCGGTCCGACCGGCGATCCTCTACGGCATCGACATGCGGGCCACCGCCGAGATCGACGAGCTGACCGACAGGTACAGCGCCGACGAGGTGCTGCGCCGTGGCGGCACGCCGATCACCAGCCAGGCGGTCGGCCCGAAGGCGCTGTGGGTCCGTCGCCACGAACCGCAGGTGTGGGCGAACGCCCGCCGGTGGTACAACTCCAGCTCGTACGTGGTGCGCAAGCTGACCGGGGAGTACGTCCTCGACCACCACACCGCCAGCCAGTCGGTCCCCCTCTACGACATCGAGGCCCGCGACTGGCACCGGCCCTGGTACGACGAGATCATGGCGGACCTGCCGGCACCGAGGCTGGCCTGGTCGTCCGAGGTGGTCGGTGCGGTGACACCGGCGGCGGCCGAGGCGACCGGACTGCCGGTGGGCACCCCGGTCTGCGCCGGGACCGTCGACGCCTGGGCGGAGTCGGTCAGCGTCGGGGTCCGCCGCCCCGGCGACCTGATGCTGATGTACGGCTCCACCATGTTCTTCGTCCAACAGTTGGAGGGCGTCGCCCGGCACCCGCAGCTGTGGAACACCGCCGGGGTGGCCCCTGACACCTACTGCCTGGCCGCCGGAATGGCCACCTCGGGCAGTCTGACCAGTTGGCTGCGGGACCTGGTCGGGGAGGTGCCGTTCGAGACCCTGGTCGCCGAGGCGGCGCAGGTGCCGGCCGGCTCCGACGGGCTGCTGATGTTGCCGTACTTCGCCGGGGAGCGCAGCCCGATCTTCGACCCGGACGCCCGGGGGGTGATCGCCGGGCTGACCCTCCGGCACGGTCGGGGTCACCTGTTCCGGGCCGTCTACGAGGGCATCGCCTTCGGGATCCGACAGATCCTGGAACTGCTCGACACCCCGGAGAACCCGGTGCGTCGGCTGGTCGCCGTGGGCGGCGGCACCCAGGGTGGACTCTGGACGAAGATCGTCAGTGACGTCACAGGTCGGGAGCAGGAGGTGCCGACGGTGACCATCGGAGCCAGCTACGGCGACGCCCTGCTGGCCGCGGTGGGGGCCGGGCTGGTCCCACCGGACACCGACTGGACCCGCCCAGGGCAGGTGGTCCGCCCCGACCTCTCCGTCCGGGACACCTACGACACCCTCTACGCCGGGTACACCAGCCTCTACACCGATACCCGGGCCCAGGTGCACACCCTCGCGGCCCTCCAGACCAACCCGACCGCCTGACCGCCCTGCCCCGGGCCCCGTCGATCGGGGTCCGGGGTCGGGTACAGAAGGCAGGCGCAGTCAGTCAGCGGTTGCTGGGCCAGATCTCATGCTTGGGGTCCCAGAACACGGCGTAGAACTCTGGGTCTCGCCGGAACCCGTACAGCCGACTCGGTCCGTTGATCCGGAGTCTGCTGATGCAGGTCTCGTCTGCCATGCCCAGATCCACGAGCTTGTCTCGTGCGCCCCGGTTGGGAAGCCGAGCGGGGTCACCGTAGTCCTTACCGGGGTCGCCCGAGAACACCTGGAGCGGGGTCATCCGCTCCATTTCCCGAAGCCGCATCATCAGCTTGACCACGTCGTCGGCCGGCGATGCCCCGATGCACCACGGGCCCTGGAAGTCGAAGTGGTTCCAGCGGATGCGGAACAGGGTCTGGTCGACGGCGGCGAGTACTCGGGTCGGGGAGGCGGCGACGGCGGGGACGGCCTTGCGGGGAGCACCCTTCTGGATTCTCCCCGCCGGCACCCGCTTCCCGGAGCCTCTGCTCACATCGGCAGACTACGCTGCTTCGGCCGTCGCCAACGCCACGTAGAACTCGTGCATCGCCGCTGTCGTGATCTCCGCCGTGCCGCGGTCCATCGGGGACAGACCAGCGGACTCCCGGGCCTGCAGCCATGGGTCCTCTCGATGGGTCAGATCCGACAGATGATGCGCCGTCATGCCGCCGTAGAAGTCGAGGACCGCGTCGACCGTCTCCCGCTCCGCAGGTGTCAGAGCCTTCGGTTCGCCAGCGATGTCACCTGCACCGAGTTCGAAGCGACCGCGATGCAGCCGGTACAGGTCGGCGATGACGGGACCGTTTGCCCACGCTTCGACACGGGCGTCAAAGAGCGGTCGATCTTCCCAGACAAGGTTCCATGCCTGCGCGTAGTAGCAGAGCTTCTGCAGCTTCATCGCTGTGATCGGGCCTTGTTTGTCGAGGACGTAAGCTGCCACATCTTCGATCCGAGCCATGTTGATCACCTCCGGGATGGGGGGAGTCCCGTGCCTCCTCTGGTGGAGGCGGTCACAGGCTAGCCGCTGTGTCTGTCGTTCACAGCGTTCAACGCTACGCGCTCCTACCTGGTTTCGGCGATTTTCGCCTGATCACCAGTGATTTGCTACAAGCTGCACGTCACGTGATCCAGCTCCCACCGGCCTGCTCGATACTCGTGGGGAGCAGTCCGTGGCGACGACCTCCTCCTGCCGGAGTTTTCGGGTCTCGCGCATCAGAATCAGCTCGTACCGGTAGGCGCGGTGTTCCTGACCCGGATACGTGGCCGGCACCCGGCGGGACTGCTCGGCCGAGGGTCGAATTCCAGCAGGACCGGATGATCGGATGGACAGTCCTGAACTCTGGATGAGTGCTCGGGGTGGGGGTACCGTGCAGGTGATCGTGTCCCCCTGGCGGCGCGAACCGAGGGGTCGAGGGGTGAGCAGCGTGGGTCCTGCGGCGCAGCCGACCTTCCCCGAGCGCCCGGATCCGCAGCCGACGCCGGTGCCCGCGGAGGCGCGGCGGTGGGTCGTCGAGCCCCCCAAGGACAGTGGCCACGGCCGGTCGGCGTACGAACGGGACCGGGCCCGGGTGCTGCACTCGGCGGCGTTCCGTCGGCTCGCCGCCAAGACCCAGGTGCACACCGCCGGCACCGACGACTTTCTGCGTACCCGGCTGACCCACTCGCTGGAGGTGGCGCAGATCGCCCGGGAGATGGGGGCCCGGCTGGGCTGCGACCCGGACGTGGTGGACACCGCCGGGCTGGCCCACGACCTGGGGCACCCGCCGTTCGGGCACAACGGGGAGACCGCCCTCGACCTGTTGGCCGCCGGGTGCGGCGGGTTCGAGGGCAACGCCCAGACACTGCGGGTGCTGACCCGGCTGGAGGCCAAGGTCCTCGCCCCGGACGGCTCTTCCGCCGGGCTCAACCTCACCCGGGCCGCCCTCGACGCGACGGGCAAGTACCCCTGGCCGCGCCGACCCGGTGAGCGCAAGTTCGGGGTGTACGCCGACGACCGCCCCGCCTTCGACTGGCTGCGCGAGGGGGTCCCCGACCCGACCCGGCGCTGCCTGGAGGCGCAGGTGTTGGACTGGGCCGACGACGTGGCGTACTCCGTGCACGACGTGGAGGACGGCGTGCACGGCGGGTACGTGACGCTGCGTCCGCTGCTCGTCGACGCCGCCGAGCGGGCCGCGCTCTGTGCCGACGTCGCCGCCGTGTACTCCGGGGAGAGCGTCGACGACCTGGCGGCGATCCTGGTCGACCTGCTGGCCGACCCGGCCCTGTCCCGGCTGGCCGACTACGACGGCAGTCACCGGGCGCAGGTGGCCCTGAAGGACACCACGAGCCTGTTGACCGGTCGGTTCGTGGCGGCGGCGGTGGCCGCCACCCAGGACCGGTACGGCCCCGGCCCGCACCGCCGGTACGCCGCCGACCTGGTCGTGCCGAAGCCGGTACGCGCCCAGTGCGCCCTGCTGAAGGGGATCGCCCTGCGGTACGTGATGCGTCGTCCCGGTGCCGACGCCAGGTACGCCCGTCAGCGGGAGGTGCTCACCGAACTGGTGGCCGCGCTGGTGCGGGACGCCCCGGAGGCGTTGGACCCGGTCTTCGCCCCGCTGTGGCGGGCCGCTCCCGACGACGCGGCCCGGCTCCGGGTGGTGATCGACCAGGTGGCCTCGCTGACCGATCGGGCCGCCGTGGCGTGGCACGACCGGCTCGTCGTCGGCCGCTGACAGGTCCCCAGCAGCGGACACGCACTCGGCAGGGCTGGACGGTTAGGCTAGCCTAACCGCATGACGGAGCGCCCGAAGAACGTCACGACCGCCCGGGTGGTACGCACCGAGCGGCCCACCCCCCATCTGGTCCGGCTGGTGCTGGGCGGCGAGGAGCTGGTCGGCCTGCCGGTCGGCGAGTACACCGACCACTACGTCAAGTTGGTGTTCCCGGTGCCGGGGGTGACCTACCCGGATCCGATGGAGTTGAGCGCCGTCAAGCGCGACCTGCCCCGGGAGCACTGGCCCCGGCTGCGGGCGTACACGGTGCGGGCGTACGACCCGGTGGCCGTCGAGTTGACCATCGACGTGGTGCACCACGGCGACGAGGGGCTGGCCGGTCCGTGGGTGGACGCACTGCGCCCCGGCGACCCGGTGTACTTCACCGGCCCGGGTGGGGCGTACGCGCCGAGCCCGGAGGCCGACTGGCACCTGCTCGTCGGGGACGAGAGCGCCCTGCCGGCGATCGCCGCGTCGCTGGAGCGGCTGCCCGCCGGTGCCCCCGCCAGGGTCTTCGTGGAGGTCGCCGAGGCGGCCGACGAGCAGCAGTTGACCAGCCCGGGTGCGGTGGAGATGACCTGGCTGCACCGGGGGGACCGGCCGGTCGGTGAGGCGTTGGTGGCCGCCGTACGGGCGCTGGACTTCCCGCCGGGGACCGTGCACGCCTTCGTCCACGGCGAGGCCGCCTTCGTCAAGGAGCTGCGTCGGCTGCTGCGCGTCGAGCGGGGCGTACCGGCGCAGTGGCTGTCCATCTCCGGGTACTGGCGGCGTGGTCTTAACGACGAGGGGTGGCGTTCGACGAAGGCGGACTGGAACCGTCAGGTAGAGGTGGAGGAGGCCGGGGTCCTGGCCGGCGGGGTGCCCACGGCGGGGGTGTAGCCGCAGGTCAGGTTCGGCAATTCTCGACCTGACCCGTTCGAATCTCGATCACGATGGGTATGGGGCGTGCCCATGAGTGAGACGAGTAAACATGACTGAGTCGACAGAGACCACGGAGCCGACCGAGCCGCCCGAGGCGACCGACTCGGCGGCCCGACCGGGGACGGACCGGCGACCCGATCCGGTGTTGCTGGCGCTGAGCATCGTCGGGGTCCTCGCCGTGGTGGCCTGGGGTTTCCTCGGCCGGGACTCCCTGGCGAGCTTCGGCGAGGCCGGGCTGAACTGGGTGATCGACACCTTCGGGTGGTTCTTCGTGGTCTCGGCGAACGTCTTCGTGGTGCTCGCCGTGCTGGTGGCGGCCTCCCGGTTCGGCCGGATCCGGCTCGGCCGCGACGACGAGGAACCCGAGTTCAGCACCCTGGCCTGGATCTCCATGATGTTCGCCGCCGGGATGGGGATCGGCCTGGTCTTCTTCGCCGTCGCCGAGCCGATCCAGCACTACGCCGAGCCGCCGCCGTCGGCCGGGGTGGAGCCCCAGACCGGGGGTGCCGCGTCGGCGGCGATGCAGTACACCCTGTTCCACTGGACCCTGCACCCGTGGGCGATCTACGCGGTGGTCGGCCTGGCGCTGGCGTACTCGCTGTTCCGCAAGGGGCGGGACAACCGGATCTCGTCGGCCTTCCAGCCGCTGATCGGTGACCGGGTGGACGGGCCGATCGGCAAGGGCATCGACCTGCTCGCGGTCTTCGCCACCGTCTTCGGCACCGCCACCAGCCTGGGGCTGGGGTCGTTGCAGATCGCCGCCGGCCTGAACCTGGTCGTCGGGGTCGAGGAGAGCGACGTGGTCGAGTTGGTGATCATCGCAGCGCTCACCCTCGCCTTCGTACTCTCGGCCTTCTCCGGACTGCACAAGGGCATCAAGTGGCTCTCCACCATCAACGTGGTGCTCGCCGTCGCCGTCATGCTCTTCGTCTTCGTGGTCGGGCCGACGGTGTACGTCCTGGAGGTGCTTCCGGCCAGCATCGGCGACTACCTGAGCAACCTGGTCAGCATGTCCACCCGGACCGGGGCCTTCACCGACCAGGCCTGGCTCGGCGGGTGGACGATCTTCTACTGGGCGTGGTGGATCTCCTGGGCGCCGTTCGTCGGCACCTTCATCGCCCGGATCTCCCGGGGCCGGACGGTTCGGCAGTTCGTCGTCGGCGTCCTCCTGGTGCCCAGTGGGGCCAGCGCGATCTGGTTCGCGGTGATGGGCGGCAGCGCCCTGCGCGCCCAGGCCACCGGTGCCCGGGACCTGGTAGCCGACGCGGCGGACGGCTCCGAGCAGGCCCTCTTCGGGCTGCTGGAGGTGCTGCCGCTGACCGCTGTCACCAGTGTCCTGGCGATGGTGCTGATCGGGCTCTACTTCGTCACCAGCGCCGACTCGGCCTCCCTGGTGGTCGGCTCGCTGACCTCCCGTGGGGCGTTGCGCCCGCACCGGGTGGTGGTGGTCGTCTGGGGTGTCCTGATCGGGGCGGTGGCGGCGGCACTGCTGCTCGCCGGTGGGCTGGACGCCCTCCAACAGGCGACGATCATGGTGGCGCTCCCCTTCGTCCTGGCGATGCTCGGTCTCGCCGCCGCCATGCTGCGGGACATGTCCCGGGACCCGGCGGTGAACCCCCCGCCGTCGGGGATCAGGCGACGCGGCGTGGGTGAGGCGTTGCGCACCGCCCGCTCCTACGACGAGGAGGACTCCCCTCCGGTCCGTCGCTACCTGCGTAAACGCGACCGCTGACGGCTGTCGATGGCGGGCCCACCCTCGGTGTTCGCAGGGTCGGGCCCGCCCGCGCGTACGGGGTCGGGGCCCACCCGAGGCGACCACGATCACCCGAGCAGGGCAGGATGGGGGGCCGAGGGGGTGGGGTGCGATGGCTGGGCGGATTCGGGACGAGGACATCGCGCTGGTCCGGGAACGTACCGCGATCGACGACGTGATCTCCGAGACCGTGACCCTACGGTCGGCCGGGGGCGGCAACCTCAAGGGGCTGTGCCCGTTCCACGACGAGAAGAGCCCGTCGTTCAACGTCTCACCCGCCCGTAACGTCTGGTACTGCTTCGGCTGCGGGGCCGGCGGGGACGCGATCAAGTTCCTGATGGACGCCGAGCACCTCAGCTTCGTCGAGTCCGTCGAGCGGCTCGCCGCCCGCTCCGGGATCCAGCTTCGCTACGTGGAGAACGAGCCCGGTGCCGGTCCGGCCCGGCCCCGCGCCCCGCACGGGCAGAAGCAGCGGTTGGTCGCCGCGCACGCCGCCGCCGTCGAGTTCTACCGGGGGCAGCTCACCACCGCCGGGGCCCGCCCCGCGCGGGAGTTCCTGGCCCAGCGGGGCTTCGACCGGGCCGCCGCCGAGCGGTACGGGTGCGGTTTCGCCCCGGACGCCTGGGACCTGCTCACCAAGCACCTGCGCCAGCAGGGCTTCACCCACGACGAGTTGGTCACCGCCGGGCTGTCCCGGCCCTCCCGGTCCGGTTCCCTGATCGACAGGTTCCGCCGTCGGCTGCTCTGGCCGATCCGGGACCTCACCGGGGACGTGATCGGGTTCGGGGCGCGCAGGCTCTTCGACGACGACGACGGCCCGAAGTACCTCAACACCCCCGAGACCCCGATCTACAAGAAGTCCCACGTCCTGTACGGCGTCGACCAGGCCAAACGGGAGATCGCCAAGCAGGGTCGGGTGGTGGTCGTCGAGGGCTACACCGACGTGATGGCGTGCCACCTGGCCGGGGTGCCGACGGCCGTGGCCACCTGCGGCACCTCGTTCGGCGGGGACCACATCGGGGTGCTCCGTCGGCTGTTGCTGGACACCGACGACGTGGCCGGCGAGATCATCTTCACCTTCGACGGGGACGCCGCCGGGCAGAAGGCCGCCCTGCGGGCGTTCGAGGACGACCAGCGCTTCGTCGGGCGTACCTTCATCGCTGTCAGCCCGGACGGCATGGACCCGTGCGACCTGCGTCTGGCAAAGGGCGACCTGGCCGTCCGTGACCTGGTGGCCCGCCGGGAACCGCTCGTCGACTTCGCGCTGCGGCACGTCACCGACCGGTACGACCTGGACACCGTCGACGGTCGGGTGGAGGCGATGCGCCGGGCCGCCCCCCTGGTCGCCATGATCAAGGACCGGGAGAAGCGCGAGGGCTACGGGCGCAAGCTCGCCGAGGAGCTGCTCGGGATGGAGATCGACACCGTGCAGCGGGCGGTCCGGGCCGCCGCCGGTGACACCCGTGCCGCCCCCGCCCCACCGGCCGCCCGCCGCGCGCCGGCAGTGGCGGTCGTGGACAGCCCCCAGTCCCGCATCGAGCGGGAGGCGTTGAAGCTGGCACTGCAGTATCCGGCGCTGGCCGGGCCGATGTTCGACGCGGTGGAGGCCGGTGACTACCGGCATCCCGTCCACGCGTCGGTCCGGGCCGCCGTCGCCGACGCAGGTGGCACCTCGTCGGCCGCCGCCGGAGCCGTGTGGATCGAGAAGGTCCGCGACGCCTGTACGGACCTGGGTGCCCAGGCGCTGGTGGGTGAGCTGGCGGTGGAGCCGTTGCGCCTCGACGGCGAACCCGACCCCCGCTACGTCGCCATCCAGCTGGCCGGACTGCAACGGGGGTCGGTCAACGGACGGATCCAGGAGCTGAAGTCCAGGCTCCAGCGGGTCAACCCGGTCAACAACAAGGACGAGTACTTCGCGCTCTTCGGTGAACTCCTCTCCCTGGAGCAGCACGCCCGTGCCCTCAACGAACAAGCTGCGGGAGGCTGACCTCCGATGGTGCTGGGACTGTTCCGCCGTAAGCCGAAGCTCCCCGCCGCCGACCGGCCGCCGCTGGCGACCGACGAGCGGGTGCTGGCCTGGGCGGCGACCGGCGAGGGTACGGGCGGCGGCGTCGTGGTCGCCACCAACCTGGGGCTCTGGCTGCCCGGACGCGAGGGGCGGATGGGCTGGCACGAGATCCTCAAGGCCGCCTGGTCGGGGCGGGAACTGCGGATCACCGCCGCCGACCGGGTCGGGGAACGCGACGGCTACCTGGTGGTGGCCGACCTGCCGATCCAGAGGTTCCTGCTGCTCAGCCCGGGGGAGCTGCCCCACCAGGTCCGGGCCCGGGTGACCAAGTCGGTGGCGTACACCGAACACCACGCGCTGCCCGGCGGCGCGGGCCGGATCGCGGCCCGGCGGGTACCCGGCGTCGACGGACTGACCTGGACGGTCCGGTTCGATCCGGGCACCCCCGGTGACGACGAGGCGGTACTCGCCGAGACCGACCGGCTGGTGGCCGCCGCCCGGGTCGCCACCACCCCCGCCGACCTGTGACCGACCTCGCGGTTTTGCCTGGTCCCGGTCGGGTCGAAGGCGTCCGGGGAGTGACTATGGTCGGGCGGTGACCGACGCACCCCCACTCATCCACGCCCGGGGCCTGGTGAAGCGGTTCGGCGACTTCACCGCAGTCGACGGCATCGACGTCGAGGTACGCGCCGGGGAGGCGTTCGGCTTCCTCGGACCCAACGGGGCGGGCAAGTCCTCGACCATGCGGATGATCGGGTGCATCTCCCCGCCCAGCGGTGGTGAGCTGCGCATCCTCGGCCAGGACCCGGTCCGGGACGGGGCCGCGATCCGGGCCCGGCTCGGGGTCTGCCCGCAACTGGACAACCTGGACCCGGAGCTGACGGTCCGGGAGAACCTCGTGGTGTACGCCGGCTACTTCGGCGTCTCCCGTCGGGCGGCCCGCTCCCGCGCCGCCGAACTCCTGGACTTCGTACAGCTGACCGAGCGGGCGGACAGCCTGGTGGAGCCGCTGTCCGGGGGGATGAAGCGTCGACTCACCATCGCTCGGGCACTCGTCAACGAGCCCGAGATCGTCCTGCTCGACGAGCCGACCACGGGGTTGGACCCCCAGGCGCGACACCTGGTCTGGGAGCGGTTGTTCCGGCTCAAGCAGCAGGGGGTCACCCTGGTCCTCACCACCCACTACATGGACGAGGCCGAGCAGCTCTGCGACCGGCTCGTGGTGATGGACGGCGGCCGGATCGTCGCCGAGGGCGCGCCCCGGGCGCTGATCGAGGAGTACTCCACCCGGGAGGTGGTGGAGCTCCGCTTCGCCGCCGAGTCGCAGGAGGAGTACGCGCAGCGGTTGGCCGGGCTGGGGGACCGGGTCGAGGTGCTTCCCGACCGGGTCCTGCTCTACGTCCACGACGGCGACGCCGCGGTGGCCGAGGTCGAGGCTGCGGGCCTGCGACCGGCCGCCGTCCTGGTCCGCCGTAGCAGCCTGGAGGACGTCTTCCTGCTGCTCACCGGCCGTACGTTGGTGGACTGACAGGTGGCTGTGACGAAGGCCCGTACCGGACCGGCCCTGCCCCGGGTACCGGCGTCGACGGTGCTCGCCTACTACCTGACCAGCTACCGGCGGACCTGGCGGGCCGGGCTGTTCTCCTCGTTCTTCCTGCCGACGCTGATGGTGGTCGGGTTCGGGCTGGGGGTCGGCTCCTACGTCGACCAGGGGGTGGACGGGGTGAGCTACCTGCACTGGCTCGTCCCGGGGCTGCTCGCCTCCACAGCCGTCCAGGTGGCGGCGCTGGAGTCGACGTTCCCCGTGTTCAGCGGGTTCCAGTGGTCCAAGATCTATTTCGGTCAGTACGCGGCTCCGCTGCGCGTCGGCGACATCGTCACCGGTCACCTGGCCTTCGTCCTGTTCCGGGTGCTCACCGCCGGTACGGCGTTCCTGCTGGTGACAGCCGCGTTCGGGGCGTTGCGCTCGGTCTGGGCGTTGGCGGTCCTGCCGGTCCTGGCCCTGCTCACCCTCGCCCTGGCCGCGCCGATCTTCGCGTACAGCGCCTGGGCTCCCACCGACACCTACCTGACCATCCTGTCCCGGCTCGCGGTGCTGCCGATGATGCTCTTCGCCGGGGTCTTCTTCCCCGTCGAGTCGCTGCCTGTGGTGCTGCGTCAGGTGGCGTACCTCAGCCCGCTCTGGCACGCCGTGGACCTCTGCCGGGCGGCCACGCTGGGCATCGCCCCGCAGTGGTCGATCCCCGGTCACCTGCTCTATCTCGCCGGGTGGGGGCTGGGTGGCTGGTTCCTGGCCTGCCGGGCGTTCCGCCGTCGGCTCGTCGTCTAGGAGGCGGTCATGGTCGCTCTCGTGCTGCCCCGGCTGGTGGCCGCCCAGGCCGTGGCCCGCCGGTCGGCCTCGGTCGCCGGACGCAACGTCGCGGCGTTCAAGCCGGTCTACTGGGTGCTCGTCGCCTCCGGACTCGTCGAGCCGATGCTCTACCTCTTCTCCATCGGCGTCGGGGTGGGGAACCTGATCGGGGACCTCACCCTGCCGAGCGGGCAGGTCGTCGCGTACGCCACCTTCGTCGCACCGGCGATGTTGGCGGTGTCGGCGATGGCCGGGGCGCTGGCCGAGACCACCTTCACCTTCTTCGGCAAGATCAAATACCTGAAGCTGTACGACGGGATGATCGCCACCCCGATCCGCCCCTTCGAGATCGCCCTCGGCGAGCTGGGCTGGGCGATGCTGCGCGGGACCGTCTACTCGGCGGCCTTCCTGGTGGTGATGGTGGCGATGGACCTGACCACAGTGCTGCGGGCCCTGGTCGCCCTGCCGGCGGCGGTCCTCGTCGGTTTCGCCTTCGGTGCGCTCGGCCTGGCCGTCTCGACGTTCCTGCGAAGCTGGCAGGACCTGGACCTGCTCGGATCGGCCCAGTTCGCCCTGTTCCTCTTCTCCGGCACGTTCGTGCCCGCCCAGGCGTACCCGACGGTGCTGCACTGGCTGGTCGAGGCGACCCCGCTCTACCGCGCCGTGCATCTGATCCGGGACATCTCGATCGGCACCACCGGGTGGGTTTCGGCGCTCGACGTGGCCTACCTGGTGGTGGTCACGGTGGTGGGGCTGCTCGTCGCGTCCCGCCGAATGGGCGCGGTGCTCTACCGCTAGCGGGTCACCTCCGACCGTCGGAGGGTTACCAGGCCAGGCCCGGGGGCACATCGGGGTTGAGAACCGCGATACCCAGGGAGGACCGATGGCTGCCGACGAGTCTGCTGCCCGTGACCGGGCCGGCGTCTCCGCCGACCCGTCCGCCGACGGGTCGCCCGCCCGCGACCGGGCGACCACCGCCGACGACGGGTCGGTCGTCCGGGACGGGTCCGGCGTCACCGCCGACGGGTCGGCCGTCCGCGACCGGGACGCCGCCGATTCGTCGGTCGGGTCGGGACACGGAAGGGCGAACCGTCCGGTCGGCCCGGACGACGGTCCGGACAGTCCGACCGACCTGTCGGGGACCGGCTGGAAGGCCACGATGCGCCGGACCGTCAAGGAGTTCTCCGAGGACGGGCTCACCGACTGGGCGGCGGCCCTGACCTACTACGGGGTGCTCAGCATCTTTCCCGGGATGCTGGTGCTGGTCTCGCTGCTCGGCCTGCTCGGGCCCGGTGCCACCCAGGGGGTCCGGGACACCGTGGAACAGGCCGTCCCGGAGGAGAACATCAGGCAGATCATCGACGCCGCCATCAGCCAGGCCCAGCAGAACGGCGGGCTGGCCGGGGTCGCCGCGGTGATCGGTCTGGTCGGTGCCTTCTGGTCCGCCTCGGGGTACATCGCCGCCTTCATGCGGGCCTCGAACGCGATCTACGACGTGCCGGAGGGGCGGCCGATCTGGAAGACCCTGCCCATCCGGGTCGGGGTCACCGCGATCATCGGCGCCCTGTTGCTGGCCAGCGCGGTGATCGTGGTCTTCACCGGGCGCTTCGCCGAGCAGGTCGGGTCGGCGATCGGACTCGGCTCGACGGCGGTGGCGGTCTGGGACATCGCCAAGTGGCCGGTGCTCCTGGTGCTGGTCAGCCTGATGTTCGCGATCCTCTACTGGGCGTCGCCGAACGCCCGGCACGGCGGGTTCCGGTGGGTCAGCCCCGGCGGGGTCCTGGCTGTGGTGATCTGGCTGGCGATCTCCGGGCTCTTCGCCCTCTACGTGAGCAACTTCGGGTCCTACAACAAGACGTACGGTGCCCTGGCCGGTGTGATCATCTTCCTGGTCTGGCTCTGGCTGAGCAACATCGCGATCCTGCTCGGCGCGGAGTTCGACGCCGAACTGGAACGGAGTCGGGCCATCGCTGCCGGACACGACCCCGACACCGAGCCGTACGTCGAGCTCCGCGACGACCGCAAGTTGCGCAAGAAGCGCAACACCCCGCCCCGCCGGTAGGGGGGGCGGCGGTCGCCTCCGCCGGTAGGGCGAGGGCACCCCGCCCCGGCCGGTAGGGGGTGGCGGTCGCCCCTTGCGGTAGGGCAGGGCGGTCGCCGCCGAGGGCCCGGCGCGAACCCTGGCAGATGCCGACATCCCGGGTACGCGCCGGGCCCATCAACCCCACCAGATGCCGCAAAACGCGTTGATCATGTACCCCTTGCAGGGAAAACCTGACGGGCCGCAACTCTTTCCTTGATCCACTTTAAGCTTTTGCTTGTTCGGACAAAAGTTTGGATCAGATTGGTCGAAGCTCTGGACAGGGCTCACCGAAGGCTCCTACTGTGTCGAGCACAACACGTCGACGTTTCGTCGATGTGACAGGCACATGGTGTGGAGGTGAGCCCGGTGCGGTCGGAGGACCCTCTGCACGTACGGCTTCTGCGGTTGCTTCGCGACGAGGGTGCGGTGTCCCGGGCCGAGCTGGGTGACCGGCTGTCGATGCCCCGCCCCCGACTCCTGGCCGAGCTGGAACGACTCGTCGCCCTCGGGTACGTCGCCGAGGCCGGGCTCGCCGCCTCCCGGGGCGGCCGACGCTCCACCCTCGTCGAGCTGAACCCGCAACTGCGGTTCGCCGCCGTGGACCTCGGGGCCAGCTCCATCGACGTCGAGGTGGTGGACGGTCGACTGGAGACCGTCGCCGCGTACGCCGAGACCGCCGACATCCGGTCCGGCCCGAAGGTGACCCTCCAGCGGGTCAACGAGCTGCTGCACAAGGCCCGGGTCGACGGGGCGTACGAGCGGCTGCACGCCGTCGGCGTCGGGGTCCCCGGACCGGTGAGCTTCCGCGACGGCGTCCCGGTCTCCCCACCGATCATGCCCGGCTGGGACCGGTTCCCGGTCCGGGAACTGCTGACCCGGGAGCACGGGTGTCCCGCGGTCGTCGACAACGACGTCAACATCATGGCCGTCGGGGAGCGGCACGGCGGGGTCGCCCACTCCGTCGACGACTTCCTCTTCGTGAAGATCGGCACCGGAATAGGGTGTGGCATCTACCTCAGCGGTGAGGTGTACCGGGGCACCGACGGATGCGCCGGCGACATCGGGCACATCCAGGTCGACTCCCACGGCCCCACCTGCTCCTGCGGGAACGTCGGCTGCCTGGAGGCGCTGTTCAGCGGTGCCGCGATGGCCAAGGACGCGACGATGGCCGCCCGCAGCGGCACCTCACCCGCGTTGGCCGAGCGGCTCCAGCTGCGCGGCGCGGTGACCGCCCTCGACGTCGCAGAGGGCGCCGTCGAGGGGGACGTGACCTGCATCAACCTGATCCGGGACGGTGGTCGACGGGTCGGCGGGGTGCTCGCGAGCCTGGTCAGTTTCGTCAACCCCTCGATGATCGTGATCGGCGGTGGTCTCGCCCAGCTCGGCCACATCCTGCTGGCCGAGATCCGCAGCGTGGTCTACCGCCGGTCGCTGCCCCTGGCCACCGGCAACCTTCCGGTGGTCCTGTCCGAACTCGGCCCACGGGCCGGTGTCGCCGGAGCAGCGGTGCTCGCCAGTGACGTCGCCTTCGGGGAGGCATCATGAGTCAACCTTCCGAACCCCTGGTAGAGGCCCCCGCCGACGTCGTCGACGGCGAGGTGGTCCTGCGACTGACCGACGTGGTCAAGACCTTCCCCGGCGTACGGGCGCTCGACGGCGTGCAGCTGGAGGTACGCGCCGGTGAGGTGCACTGCCTGCTCGGGCAGAACGGTGCCGGCAAGTCCACCCTGATCAAGGTGCTCGCCGGGGTGCACCGCCCCGACTCCGGGCAGGTCGAGTGGCGCGGCGAGCCGGTCAGCTTCGCCAACCCCCAGGCCGCCATGCGGGCCGGGATCGCCACCATCTACCAGGAACTCGACCTGGTGGAGGACCTGTCGGTGGCGGAGAACGCCTTCCTCGGCCACGAACCGAAGGTCGCCGGCTTCGTCCGCCGGGGACACATGGCGGGGCGTACCCGGGAGATCCTCACCCGGTTGGGGCACGGGGAGATCCCGCCGGGGCGGATGGTGCGGGCGCTGCCCGCCGCCGGTAAGCAGGTGGTCAGCATGGCCCGGGCGCTCTCCCACGAGGCCCGACTGATCATCATGGACGAACCCAGCGCGGTGCTGGCCCACGACGAGGTCGGCAACCTGTTCCGGATCATCAGGGAGCTGACCGCCCAGGGGATCGCCGTCATCTACATCTCCCACCGGATGGAGGAGATCCGGGAGATCGGCGACCGGGTCACAGTCCTCAAGGACGGCCGGACCACGGCGGCGAACCTCCCGGCCCGGGACACCCCCACCCGGGACCTGGTCAGTCGGATGACCGGCCGCACCATCGAGTACGTCTTCCCCGAGCGCCCGGCCGCCGAACCGGCTGCCAAGGAGCTGCTCACCGTCGACGGGCTCACCCGCGACGGCGAGTTCCACGACGTCTCGCTCAGCGTCCGGGCCGGGGAGATCGTCGGCATCGCCGGCCTGGTCGGGTCCGGCCGGTCGGAGCTGATGGAGACCATCTTCGGTGCCCGACGGGCCGATGCCGGCACGATCCGGATGGACGGCCGGGCCCTACGGCCGGGCAGCGTCGGCGCTGCGGTGAAGGCCGGGATGGGCATGGCCCCGGAGGAGCGCAAGAGCCAGGCGCTGCTGCTCGGGGAGCCGATCTACCGCAACGTCACCCTCGCCACCTTCAGCCGGTACGCCCGCCTCGGGTTCACCGACGTCGGCAGGGAGCGGGCGGAGGCCGACCGGATCGCCGACAACCTCGAACTGCGGCCCCTGGACGTCAACCGGGCCGTTCGCACCCTCTCCGGCGGCAACCAGCAGAAGGTGGTGGTCGGGCGTTGGCTGCTCGGCGGCACCAGACTGCTGCTGCTCGACGAACCGACCCGGGGCGTCGACGTCGGCGCCCGCGCCGAGCTGTACCAGGTGATCCGGGAACTGGCCGCCCAGGGCGTCGGGGTACTGCTGGTCTCCAGCGAGGTTCCCGAGGTGCTGGGCCTGGCCGACCGGGTGCTGGTCATGCGGGAGGGCCGCATGATCCGCGAGGCCCCGGCCGGCGAACTGGACGAAGACACAGTGCTCGACCTCGTCATGGCGGGGTCCTTGATGGAAGGCGTACCAACATGAGTGAGGAGGCCCCCACCTCCACAGCCACATCGTCGCGTTCGGCCGACCTGCCGGCGCAGTCCCCACCCGTCGACCCGGCCGAGACCCACGCGGCGGTCGGCAAGACCGCCACCGCCCCCAGGTTGTCCTGGTGGAGCGGGGACGGGGGCGAGGGTGCCAAGCGCAACCTCGGCCTGATCGGGGTGCTGGTGGTGCTGGTCATCATCGGTGTCGCCACCCGCCCCGACCTCTACTCCGACTCCACCTGGGTGTGGGGGAACTTCCTCACCATCCTCAAGCTCGCCTCGGTGGTCGGCGTGGTCACCGTGGGCATGACCTTCGTGATCATCGGCGGTGGGATCGACCTCTCCGTCGGTGCGATCATCGCGCTGTCCGGGGTGTGGGCCACCACCCTCGCCACCCAGAGCTTCGGCGCGGGCGGCATGATCTTCACCGCGCTCACCGTCGGCGTGGCGGTCGGCCTGGTCAACGGCATCCTGATCTCGTACGGCCGGCTGGTGCCGTTCATCGCGACACTGGCCATGCTGGTCGCCGCCCGAGGTCTGGCCGCCGAGATCTCCGGCAAGCAGACCCAGGTCTCCAACAACACGTTCATCAACGACATCGCGGCGAACAGCCTGCTCGGCATCCCGCTGCTGGTCTACATCCTGGTCGCTGTGGTCCTCGGCGGCTGGATCCTGCTCAACCGGACCACCTTCGGCCGTCGTACGGTGGCTGTCGGCGGCAACCCCGAGGCCGCCCGGCTCGCCGGTATCAACGTCAAGCGGCACACGGTCCTGCTCTACGCCCTGTCCGGTCTCTGCTGCGGCATCGCCGCCATCATGCTCACCGCCCAGGCCACCTCGGCCCAGGCGGCGATGGCCAACCTCTACGAACTCGACGCGATCGCCGCGGCGATCATCGGCGGCACGCTGCTCAGCGGCGGCCGGGGCACCATCGTCGGCTCGCTGCTCGGCGTGCTGATCTTCTCCACCATCACCAACCTGTTCGCCATCAACGGACTCTCCACCGAGGCGCAGAACATGGTCAAGGGCGGCATCATCGTCGCCGCGGTGCTGATCCAGCAGGTGCAGTTCGGCAGCCTGGGCAAGTTCATCGCCCGCCACCGCGGCACGCAGACCTCCTGATCATCCCCCCTGGCCCCGTCCCCACCCACGCTTCCTCCGACGGCCACCCTGCCGGTGGCCGGGCCCGGTGCACCCTCGGCCGGGTCGGCTCCTCCCTCCCCCACCCCCACCCCCTCACCTGGAGGTCGTCATGACCCAGCACAGTCGTCGCCGGTTGCTCTTCGGCGGTGCCGCAGTCGGCGCAGGTGTCCTGCTCGCCGGTTGCACAAGCAACGAGGCCGCCCCCAACGAGGCACAGATCAACACCAGCGAGGGCGGCAACGCCAACAGCGAGCCCGGCCAGGCGGTGACGATCGGGTTCTCCGCCCCGGCCGCCGACCACGGCTGGCTGGCCGCCATCACCAGCAACGCGAAGGCCCAGGCCGAGGCGTACTCGGACGTCACGTTCAACATGGTGGAGGCGGGAGCGGACGCGGCGGCCCAGCGGGCGGCCCTGTCCACCCTCATCTCGCAGAAGCCCAACGTGATCGTGATGCTGCCGCACGACGGCAAGGAGCTCAACGCCGCCGGTCTGGAGGCGATGCAGGCCGGCATCCCGGTGGTCAACCTGGACCGGGCGTTCCCGGACGCCAAGGCGTACCGGACCCAGATCCTGGGCGACAACTACGGCATGGGCGTCTCCGCCGCCAACTACATCATCGAGCAGATGAAGGCCAAGGGGATCAGCGCCCCGGTCATCGGCGAGATCCCGGGCATCGACTCGCTGGAGCTGACCCAGGAGCGGTCCCGGGGATTCAGCGAGACCCTGGCCCAGGCCGGGTTCCGGGTGGCCAACCGTCGGCCGGCGGAGTTCACCGCCGACTCCGGGCAGCAGGCCGCCACCGGGTTGTTCCAGGCCGTACCGAAGCTCGACGCGGTCTGGAACCACGACGACGACCAGGGCATCGGTGTCCTCGCGGCGATCAACCAGACCAACCGCAACGAGTTCGTCATGGTCGGCGGCGCCGGATCCCGCAAGGCCATGGAGGACATCCAGGCCGACAACACCCCGCTGAAGGCGACCGTCACCTACAGCCCCTCGATGGCCTCGTCGGCGGTCAGCCTGGCCCGCCTGATCGGCCAGAACCGGGGCATGTCCGACCTGGTGGAGCTCCAGGTGCCGAAGACGATCGTGCTCGCCTCCGAGACGATCACCAAGGAGAACGCGAGCAACTACCTCAAGCTCGGGTTCTGACGTACGGGGGGAGACCCACCTTGTCCACGAAAGACAGAGAACTGCGAGTCGGCATGGTCGGCTACGCGTTCATGGGCGCCGCGCACTCCCAGGCGTGGCGGACCGTGAACCGCGTCTACGACCTGCCGGCGCGGGTCCGGATGGCAGCGATCTGCGGCCGTGACCCGGAGAAGGTCGCCGACGCGGCCGACCGGCTCGGCTGGGAGTCGGCGATGACGGACTGGCGGGAGCTGATCGCCCGCGACGACATCGACCTCGTCGACGTCTGCACGCCGGGGGACAGCCACGCGGAGATCACCCTCGCCGCGCTGGCCGCCGGCAAGCACGTGCTCTGCGAGAAGCCGCTGGCCAACACGGTCGCCGAGGCCAGGGCGATGACCGCTGCGGCGGCCGTCGCCCAGGCCGCCGGGGTCCGGTCGATGTGCGGCTTCAACTACCGCCGGGTGCCTGCGGTGACCATGATGCAGCAACTGGTGGCCGACGGGCGGCTCGGAACGATCCGGCACGTCCGGGCGGCGTACCTCCAGGACTGGATCGTCGATCCGCAGTTCCCCCTGGTGTGGCGGTTGCAGAAGGACAAGGCGGGCTCCGGTGCGCTCGGTGACATCGGGGCGCACATCATCGACCTGACCCAGTTCGTCACCGGACAGCGGATCGCCGGGGTCAGTGCGGTGACCGAGACCTTCGTCAAGGAACGGCCGCTGACGGCCGGATCCACCGGCCTGGCCGCCGACGGCCCGACCGGTGACACCGCAGTGGCGACCGGGCCGGTCACCGTCGACGACGCGGCGGTCTTCGTCGCCCGACTCGACGGGGGCGCGGTGGCGACGTACGAGGCGACCCGGTTCGCCACCGGTCGCAAGAACGCCCTGCGGGTCGAGGTCAACGGCTCACTGGGCACCCTGGTCTTCGACCTGGAACGCCTCAACGAACTGGAGTACTACGACGCGACGCGACCCGCCGCGGAACAGGGCTTCAGCCGGATCCTGGTCACCGAGGGCGACCACCCGTACATGTCGGCCTGGTGGCCGCCGGGGCACCTCATCGGGTACGAGCACTCCTTCACCCACCAGATGCGGGACCTCGTCGAGGCGATCGCCCTCGGCGTCGACCCGGCCCCGTCCTTCGCCGACGCCCTCCAGGTCCAGT
Source organism: Micromonospora sp. NPDC000207 (assembly GCF_040300925.1). Taxonomy (NCBI): domain Bacteria; kingdom Bacillati; phylum Actinomycetota; class Actinomycetes; order Micromonosporales; family Micromonosporaceae; genus Micromonospora; species Micromonospora sp. NPDC000207. The sequence goes on along the minus strand of NZ_JBEPEQ010000008.1, from coordinate 130 downwards.
TGGTGCTGGAGGCTGTGGAACGGTCGGCCCGACTCGGCTCGTCCTGGGCGGAGGTGGAACCGGCACTGGCCTCGGTGGCCGTCTGACCCACCGGCGGTGGCGGCGAGATATATCTGAAGAGAACACGTCT
>NZ_JBEPEQ010000007.1:0-74941 GCF_040300925.1 Micromonospora sp. NPDC000207 | reverse complement strand
ACCTCCACGAAGCTCTCGTGAGTCTCGGTTGTGCCCTGATCTGCTGGCGACGCTTGATCAAACCACCCCTATGAAGATCGTGTTAGGAGCTCTTAGCGTGACCGGCATGGACATCACGATCAACGCGAGTTTCCTGCCGCACACCGACCCGGAGGCGTCCCTTGCCTTCTACCGGGACACCCTCGGCTTCGAGGTCCGCAACGACGTCGGGTACGCCGGGATGCGGTGGATCACCGTCGGCCCCGCCGGCCAGCCCGGCACCTCGATCGTCCTGCAACCGCCGGCCGCCGACCCGGGGATCACCGACGCCGAGCGCCGGACCGTCACCGAGATGATGGCCAAGGGGACGTACGCGGGGATCCTGCTGGCCACCGACGACCTCGACGGCACCTTCGAACGGTTGCAGGCCGACCACGCCGACGTCGTCCAGGAGCCGACCGACCAGCCGTACGGCGTTCGGGACTTCGCCGTCCGGGACCCCGCAGGTAACCTGGTCCGCGTCCAGCAGCTCCGCTGACCCTGCGAAACCCCTCTGACCTGCACAGACAGCCTGCGGGTGGACCCGGTGGCGCATCCTGCGAGAGAGATGACGATCATGGCCAACAGTGCGGATCAGCAGTCGCCCGCCCGGCACGTCGCCGACAGTCACGAACTGATCCGGGTCCAGGGGGCGCGGGAGAACAACCTCAAGGACGTCGACGTCGAGATCCCGAAGCGTCGGCTCACGGTGTTCACCGGCGTCTCCGGGTCGGGCAAGAGCTCCCTGGTGTTCGGCACCATCGCCGCCGAGTCCCAGCGGATGATCAACGAGACGTACAGCACCTTCGTCCAGGGGTTCATGCCGACCCTGGCCCGGCCCGAGGTCGACCTGCTCGACGGGCTGACCCCGGCGATCATCGTCGACCAGGAGCGGATGGGGGCCAACGCCCGGTCGACCGTCGGCACCGCCACCGACGCCAACGCGATGCTGCGGATCCTGTTCAGCCGCCTCGGTCGGCCGCACGTCGGGTCGGCCCAGGCGTTCTCCTTCAACGTGGCCTCGGTCAGCGGCGCCGGCGCTGTCACGGTGGAGCGCGGCGGCACCACCACGAAGGAGCGGCGCAGTTTCCGCATCACCGGGGGGATGTGTCCCCGGTGTGAGGGGCTGGGACGGGTCAGCGACTTCGACCTCTCCGCGCTCTACGACGACACCAAGTCCCTCAACGAGGGTGCCCTGACGATCCCCGGTTACAGCGTCGACGGCTGGTACGGGCGGATCTTCAGCGGTTGCGGGTTCTTCGACCCGGACAAGCCCCTGCGCCGGTTCACCAAGCGGGAGCTGGACGACCTCCTCCACAAGGAGCCGACCAGGATCAAGGTCGACAACGTCAACGTGACGTACGAGGGGCTGATCCCGAAGATCCAGAAGTCGTTCCTGACCAAGGACCGGGAGGCGATGCAGCCGCACATCCGGGCCTTCGTCGACCGGGCGGTCGTCTTCGCCACCTGCCCGGACTGCGACGGGACCCGGCTCAGCGAAGCCGCCCGGTCGTCCAAGATCGGCGGGGTCGGCATCGCCGACGCGTGCGCGATGCAGATCAGCGACCTGGCCGAGTGGATCCGTGGCCTCCGGGAACCGTCGGTGACCCCGCTGCTGACCACCCTGGGTCGGACCCTCGACTCGTTCGTGGAGATCGGCCTGGGCTACCTCTCCCTCGACCGGCCGGCCGGCAGCCTCTCCGGTGGCGAGGCGCAACGGGTGAAGATGATCCGCCACCTCGGCTCCTCCCTCACCGACGTCACGTACGTCTTCGACGAGCCCACCGCCGGGCTGCACCCCCACGACATCGCCCGGATGAACACCCTCCTGCTGCGGTTGCGGGACAAGGGCAACACCGTGCTGGTGGTGGAGCACAAGCCGGAGACGATCGCGATCGCCGACCACGTCGTCGACCTCGGCCCCGGTGCCGGAACCGCCGGTGGGACCGTCTGCTTCGAGGGCACCGTCGAGGGGCTCCGGGCCGCCGACACCCTGACCGGCCGGCACCTCGACGACCGGTCCACCCTCAAGGAGAAGGTCCGCACCCCCACCGGGGCGTTGGAGATCCGGGGTGCGACGGCGCACAACCTGCGCGACGTCGACGTCGACATCCCGCTGGGGGTCCTGGTCGTCGTCACCGGCGTGGCCGGCTCCGGGAAGAGTTCACTGGTGCACGGGTCGATCCCGGCGGGCACCGGAGTGATCTCCGTCGACCAGGGGGCGATCCGGGGGTCCCGGCGGAGCAACCCGGCGACGTACACCGGGCTGCTCGACCCGATCCGCAAGGCGTTCGCGAAGGCCAACGGGGTGAAACCGGCCCTGTTCAGCGCCAACTCCGAGGGGGCCTGCCCCACCTGCAACGGTGCCGGGGTCATCTACACCGACCTGGCGATGATGGCCGGGGTCGCCACCACCTGCGAGGAGTGCGAGGGCCGGCGGTTCCAGTCCTCGGTCCTGGAGTACCGGCTCGGCGGCCGGAACATCAGCGAGGTCCTGGCGATGTCGGTCACCGAGGCGGAGGCGTTCTTCGGGGCGGGCGAGGCCCGGACCCCCGCCGCCCACGCCGTCCTCGACCGGCTCGCCGACGTCGGGCTCGGCTACCTCAGCCTGGGACAGCCCCTCACCACCCTCTCCGGGGGCGAGCGGCAGCGACTCAAGCTGGCCACCCACATGTCCGCCAAGGGCGGGGTGTACGTCCTCGACGAGCCGACCACCGGCCTGCACCTCGCCGACGTCGAACAGCTCCTGGGCCTGCTCGACCGGCTCGTCGACTCCGGCAAGTCGGTCGTCGTCATCGAGCACCACCAGGCCGTCATGGCACACGCCGACTGGATCGTCGACCTCGGCCCCGGTGCCGGTCACGACGGCGGCCGGATCGTCTTCGAGGGCACCCCCGCCGACCTCGTCGCCGCCCGCTCCACCCTCACCGGCGAACACCTGGCCACGTACGTCAACCCCTGACCCGCCCCGTGCCACCCCGCTGCCCTCGATCGTTGTGCATCCACCTGTACGACACGCCGGAAGGAGTGTCGGTCGATGCACAACGATCAAGCGGAGCCATCTCCACCGATCAGGCGGAGCCATCCCCACCGTGCCCGCTGGCAGGGGTGATGCTAGCGTCGGGGGTATGAGTAGAGGCATCTGGTCGCAGAAGGTGCGCTCCGCCCGCTGACGGCGGCGCCCCTCTCGTAACCGATTCGCGCCCGCCGTCCCGGCTTCCCCGCCGGGCGGCCGCTTCCTGCTGCCCGGCTCGATCCCGAGCTGCGGAGTCTCCTGTGCCTCACACCCCTGATCTCTCTCTGCCTTCGTCGTCCCTGCTCGACCTCGCCGACGCCGACGACCTGCTCGACCTCGCCACCTCCGGCGACCTGCCCGCCGGTTCCAGCGCCCACATCCGGGCGGACGGGATCGGCGTCACCCGAGGCGGCCGTCGTGTCCTGCACGACCTCTCCGTCGCGGTCTCCTCGAAGTCCCGGCTGGCAGTGGTCGGCGAGAACGGCCGCGGCAAGACCACGCTCCTGCACGTGCTCGCGGGGCTGCTCGTACCCGACGACGGGGTGGTCGCGCGGACCGGGACGGTGGGCATGGTCCAGCAGGAGTTGCCCACCCGCTCCGGCGAGACCGTCGGGACCCTCACCTCGGCGGCGCTGCGGGCCTCGCTTGCCGCGTTGGCAGCCCTGGACGCGGCGACCCTCGCCGTCACCGAGGGGGTCGAGGGCGCCGACGAGCAGTACGCGGTGGCCCTTGACGCCGCCACCCGCCTCGACGCCTGGGACGCCGAACGCCGGGTGGACCTGGCGCTGGAGGCGCTGGGTGCCTGCACCGACAGGGACCGGGAGTTGACCACCCTGTCGGTGGGACAGCGCTACCGGGTGCGGCTGGCCTGTCTGCTGGGCGCCCAGTACGACGTCCTGCTGCTCGACGAGCCCACCAACCATCTCGACGCGGACGGTCTGGGGTTCCTGACCCGGCAGCTGCGCGAGCACGGCGGGTTCGCCCTGGTCAGTCACGACCGGGCGCTCCTGCGTGAGGTCGCCGACCAGTTCCTCGACCTCGATCCCAGCCCGGACGGGCACGCCCGGCTCCACGCCGGGGGGTACGACACCTGGCAGGACGAGCGTCGCCGGGAGCGGGAGTCCTGGGGCCAGGAGCACGACCGGCAGCAGGACGAGCAGCGTCGACTCAAGGAGGCCGTCGCCCAGGCCCGGGACCGCCTCCACACGGGGTGGCGACCGGGGAAGGGGACGGGCAAGCACCAGCGTCAGTCCCGGGCGCCCGGGGTGGTGCAGGCCCTCAACCGGCAGCGGGAGACGCTCGAAGCACACCGGATCACGGTTCCGCCGCCGCCGCTGAAACTGCGGTGGCCCGACCTCGGGGCCCGGTCCGGCGCGTCGCTGCTGCGGGTGGCGGACGTGGAGGTGACCGGGCGGCTCCGGGGGCCGATCGGGCTGACCATCGACGCAGGCGACCGGTTGCTGGTCACCGGGGGCAACGGTGCCGGGAAGTCGACCCTCCTGTCGGTGCTCGGCGGTCGGCTCGAACCGACCCGGGGTTCGGTCACCAGGTCGAACCGGGCCCGGATCGCGGTCCTGACCCAGGAGGTGCCCCGGTGGGACCAGGAGTCGACAGCCCGGGAGGTGTACGAGCGGCACGTCGGGTACCTGGTCGGCACCGGGACGATCAGCGCCGGGTCGGCGCTCGGGTTGACCTCGTTCGGCCTGCTGGACCGCACCGCCCTGAACATCCCCGTCTCCCGGATGTCGCAGGGGCAGCAGCGCCGCCTCGACCTGGCGGTCAACCTCGCCGGCCGACCCGACCTGATCGTCTTCGACGAACCCACCAACCACCTGTCGTCGACCCTTGTTGACGAACTCACCGCCGCCCTACGCGGCACCGGGGCGGCGGTGGTCCTCGCCACCCACGACCGGCAACTCCTACGGGACCTCGCCGACTGGCCCCGGCTGCACCTGACCTCGGCCATGGGGTGGGCGGGGAATTCGGGCGGGGTCGATGGAGTTGGCAACCGGCATGACGACTGTGGGACTGATCGGTAGTGGCAACATCGGTGGGACCGTGGCCCGGCTGGCGGTCGCCGCCGGACACGACGTGGTGCTCAGCAACTCGCGGGGTCCGGAGACCCTCGCCGACCTGGTGGCCGAGCTGGGGCCACGGGCCCGGGCGGGCACTCCGGCCCAGGCCGCGGCGGCAGGGGAGATCGTGGTGGTGACGGTGCCGCTGCACGCGTACCGGCAGGTGCCCGTGGCAGAGCTGGCCGGGAAGGTGGTCGTCGACACCAACAACTACTACCCGGAGCGCGACGGGCGGATCGCGGAGCTCGACGACGAGTCGACCACCACCAGCGAACTGCTCCAGGCGCACCTGCCGACGTCGAGGGTGGTCAAGGGGTTCAACAACATCTACTTCGAGCACCTGCTCGCCCTGGCCCGCCCGGCGGGAGCCGCCGACCGCAGCGTCCTGGCCGTCGCCGGGGACGACCCGGCCGCGAAGGCCACTGTCACCGCGTTCTTCGACAGCATCGGGTACGACACCCTCGACGCCGGGCCGCTGGCCGAGGGGTGGCGGTTCCAGCGGGACACGACTGCGTACGCGAGCCTCTACGCCGCGAACCCGGAGAACTTCTTCGACTCCCCTCCGGCCGGTGTCGACGCGGAGAAGCTGGGAGCCGCCCTGGCCGCCGCCCGCCGGTACGCCGACGCCTGACCGTCGGCCACCCCGACCTGACCACGACGCCTGACCGCCCACCCCGACGGGGTACGCCGACCGGATGGCCCGACACCCGCCGGGTCGCCCGGTCGGCGTACTCCCGGGGTCGTCCAGGACCGAACGGGGCGCGCGGCGGAGCCTTGACGCTGTCGGGAGTGCGACGATGAACCGCAGGTCGTCGCGGTGCGCCGACGGTGTCGTGTCACGGTGTGGCCACGACCCGATCGACGTCACCCGGCGGGATAGAGTCGCCCTTCGGCCGTCGGACGGTCGACCCGCGACGCGGTGCCAGGCATGGGGGTAGTGGATTGAGCGAGGTGCGGACAACCGGACCGGATCAGACCTTCGGCGAGCCGGCCGAGGCGGACACCAGTCTGGTGGTGGTCACCGGGCTCTCCGGTGGGGGACGCAGCACCGTCGCCCGCGCGTTGGAGAACGTCGGTTTCTACGTGGTCGACAACCTGCCCCAGGCGCTGCTGCTGGACATGGCGGAGCTGGCGGTGAAGGCCGGCGGGGCGGCCCGGCGTACCGCGATGGTCCTGGACGTGCGCTCGCGTGCCTTCTCCACCGACCTGGTCGGGGCGATCGAGGAGCTGCGGGAGCGGGGCTACGCGCCCCGGGTGGTCTTCGTCGACGCCGACGACGAGGTGCTGATCCGCCGGTTCGAGAGCGTCCGCAGGTCCCACCCGTTGCAGGGCGAGGGGCGTCTCGCCGACGGCATCGCCGTGGAGCGCGGCCTGCTGGAGGAGGCCCGGGACCAGGCCGACGTCATCATCGACACCAGCCACCTCAACGTCAACCAGCTCCGTCGTCGGGTCGAGGAGCTCTTCGGCGGCGAGGAGACCCGCCGCCTGCGGGTCACCGTCATCTCCTTCGGATTCAAGTACGGGGTGCCGCCCGACGCCGACTTCGTGGTCGACGCCCGGTTCCTGCCCAACCCGTACTGGGTTCCCGAGCTGCGGGAACACACCGGTCGGGAGGAGGCGGTCAGCTCGTACGTGCTGGGGCAGGAGGGCGCCGACGCGTTCGTCTCCGCGTACGCGGACCTGGTCACGGCGACCACCCCCGGCTTCGAGCGGGAGGGCAAGCGGTACCTGACCGTGGCGGTGGGCTGCACCGGAGGTAAGCACCGCAGCGTGGCCATCAGCGAGGAGCTGGCCTCCCGACTGCGCCGGTCCGGGCTGACCGCGAACCCCCAACACCGCGACCTGGGGCGAGAATGACCGCGCCGAAGGCGCCGGTACGGGTCGTCGCCTTCGGCGGCGGGCACGGACTGTCGGCGTCGCTGCGGGCGCTGCGCCGGTGTGCCCCCGACCTGACCCTGGACATCACCGCCGTGGTGACCGTCGGCGACGACGGCGGCTCCAGCGGCCGACTGCGGGCCGAACGGGGTGGACTGCCCCCCGGCGACCTGCGGCAGGCCCTGGTGGCGCTGGCCGCCGACGAGCCGGCGACCCGGCGCAGCGCGACGCTGTTCCAGCACCGGTTCGGTGGGGCGACCACCGCCGGGCTGACCGGACACGCGGTGGGCAACCTGGTGCTGGCCGGGCTGATCGACCTGCTCGGCGATCCGGTCGCCGCGCTGGAGCACGCCGGATCGATGCTCGGCACTGTCGGCCGGGTCCTGCCGATGTCCTGTGAGCCGATCGACATCGAGGCCCGGGTCCGGGGGGCCGCACCGGACCGTCCGGACGAGGTCGTCACGATCCACGGCCAGCGTCACGTCGCCGTGACCACCGGCCGGGTGGAGGCGCTGCGGCTCACCCCGAACGCCCCCTCGGCCTGCCCGGAGGCGGTGGCGGCCACCGAGGCGGCGGACTGGCTGATCTTCGGCCCGGGAAGCTGGTACACGAGTGTCCTGCCGCACCTGCTGGTGCCGGGGCTGGCCGCCGCGATCGTGGCCAGCCGGGCCCGTCGGCTGGTCACGCTCAACCTGGCGGCGGAGAAGGAGACCCTCGGGCTCTCCGTCGCCGACCACCTCGCCGCACTCCGGTGGTACCTGCCCGACCTCGCCGTGGACCTGGTGCTGGCCGACGCCAAGGCGGTCGGCGATCCCGAGCCCGTCGAACGGGCGGCGGAGGCCCTCGGCGCCCGCCTTGTCCTCGCTCCGGTCGCCGTCACCGACGGCACACCCCGCCACGATCCGGATGCCCTGGGCGCTGCCCTGGTGCCGGTCCTGGGCGCCGATCGTTAGACACGTACGTAATCACCGGCGACACGCCGGAACCGGTCCGTGAGGGGACGCACTAATGGCGATGACGGCTGCGGTGAAGGACGAGCTGAGTCGGGTCGACGTGCCCAAGCCCTGCTGCCGGCGGGCGGAGATGGCGGCTCTGCTGCGGTTCGCCGGCGGGCTCCACATCGTCTCCGGCCGGGTGGTGGTCGAGGCCGAACTGGACACCGGCGCGGTGGCCCGCCGGCTGCGGCGGGAGGTCGCAGAGGTGTACGGCTACCCCAGTGAGATCCACGTGTTGGCCTCCGGGGGGCTGCGCAAGGGAAGCCACTTCATCGTCCGAGTCGTCAAGGACGGGGAGATGCTGGCCCGTCAGACCGGCCTGCTGGACGTCCGGGGACGCCCGGTGCGGGGCCTGCCGCCGCACGTGGTGGCGGCGAACGTCTGCTGCGCGGTGTCGGCCTGGCGGGGGGCGTTCATGGCGCACGGCTCGCTGACCGAGCCGGGCCGCTCCAGCGCCCTGGAGATCACCTGTCCCGGCCCGGAGTCGGCGCTGGCCCTGGTGGGTGCGGCCCGCCGGATCGGCATCACCGCCAAGAACCGGGAGGTCCGTGGGGTGGACCGGGTGGTGGTCAAGGACGGTGACGCGATCGCCGCCCTGCTGACCCGGATCGGGGCCCACTCCAGCGTGCTGGCGTGGGAGGAACGGCGGGTCCGCCGGGAGGTCCGGGCCACCGCCAACCGGCTGGCCAACTTCGACGACGCCAACCTGCGTCGGTCGGCCCGCGCGGCCGTCGCCGCCGCCGCCCGGGTCACCCGGGCGTTGGAGATCCTCGCCGACGACGCGCCCAACCACCTCACCGACGCGGGCCGGTTGCGTCTGGAGCACCGCCAGGCCTCGCTGGAGGAGTTGGGGGCGCTGGCGAACCCGCCGCTGACCAAGGACGCGATCGCCGGGCGGATAAGGCGACTTTTGGCCCTGGCCGACAAGCGGGCCCGGGACCTGGGAATCCCCGATACGGAAGCGGCAGTCACGCCGGACATGCTCGTGGTCTGATGACACGGTGGGCACCGGGTCGGCGGGTGGGGCGGTGACACGGGGTCGGGTTTTCGCCCCCGTGCGGCGGCGTGTCGTGCGCTCGGATAGGGTCGCAGCGTACGGCAAGGGGGCCGGTACCGGCCCATCCCGCCGCACCCACCGCCCTCGGCGGTCAGGTCTCCACGACCGCGGCGGGGCGGCCGAGATGAATCGTCAACGGCCGGCTCGAACGGTCGGCGTACACCATCCCGCCGGTCCACACCTGATGCCGGCGGAACACAACGCGAGGAGATGGGACCTGTGACCATCCGGGTTGGCATCAACGGCTTCGGCCGTATCGGCCGAAACTTCTTCCGGGCCGTGCTGGCGTCCGGCGCCGACGTCGAGATCGTGGGCGTGAACGACCTGACCGACAACGCCACGCTCGCTCACCTGGTCAAGTACGACAGCATCCTCGGTCGGCTCCCGCACGAGGTCAAGGCCACCGCCGACGAGATCACCGTCGGTGGGAAGACCTTCAAGGCGTACGCCGAGCGCGACCCGGGCAAGCTGCCCTGGGGCGACCTGGGCGCCGACGTCGTCATCGAGTCGACCGGGTTCTTCACCGACGCCACCAAGGCCAAGGCACACCTCGACGGCGGGGCCAAGAAGGTCATCATCTCGGCGCCGGCCAAGAACGAGGACGTCACCGTCGTCATGGGCGTCAACCAGGACCAGTACGACCCGGCCAAGCACAACATCATCTCGAACGCCTCCTGCACCACCAACTGCCTCGCCCCGATGGCGAAGGTGCTGCACGACACGTTCGGGATCGAGCAGGGTCTGATGACCACGATCCACGCGTACACGCAGGACCAGAACCTGCAGGACGCCCCGCACTCCGACCTGCGTCGGGCCCGCGCCGCCGCGCTGAACATCGTCCCCACCTCCACCGGTGCGGCGAAGGCGATCGGCCTGGTCCTGCCGGAGCTCAAGGGCAAGCTCGACGGATACGCCCTGCGGGTGCCGATCCCCACCGGCTCGGCCACCGACCTGACCGTCAACCTGGCCCGCGAGACCACCACCGAGGAGGTCAACGCGGCGATCAAGGCGGCCGCCGAGGGCCCCCTCAAGGGGATCCTGGTCTACAACGAGGACCCGATCGTGTCGGCCGACATCGTCACCGACCCGGCGTCCTGCATCTACGACGCCCCGCTGACCAAGGTCGTCGGCCGGCAGGCCAAGGTCGTCGGCTGGTACGACAACGAGTGGGGCTACTCCAACCGCCTCGTGGACCTGGTCAAGCTGGTCGGTTCCTCGCTGTGACGGTCAGCCTCGAAGCCGCAGACGGAGGGCTGACTCTGTGAGCATCCGTACCCTCGACGACCTGCTCGCCGAGGGGGTGTCGGGTCGGCGCGTGCTCGTGCGCGCCGACCTGAACGTCCCCCTGGACAAGCAGACCGGTGCCATCACCGATCATGACTCCGCCTCCGCGCCGGCAGGCGGCACTCCGGACGGAGTAAGGATCTCCGACGACGGCCGGATCCGGGCGGTCCTGCCGACCCTGCAGGCCCTCACCGAGGCCGGGGCGAAGGTCGTGGTCTTCTCCCACCTGGGTCGCCCGAAGGGTGCCCCGGACCCGCAGTACAGCCTCCGTCCGGTCGCCGGACGCCTCGGTGAACTGCTCGGGGCGTCGGTGTCCTTCGCGGAGGACACCGTGGGCGACTCGGCCCGCTCCGCTGTGGAGGCGCTCACCGACGGCCAGGTCGCCCTGCTGGAGAACCTCCGCTTCAACAAGGGGGAGACCAGCAAGGACGACGCCGAGCGGGGTGCGTTCGCCGACCAGCTCGCCGCCCTCGGTGAGGCGTACGTCGACGACGCCTTCGGTGCGGTGCACCGCAAGCACGCCAGCGTCCACGACGTACCGGCCCGGCTGCCGCACGTGGCCGGTCGCCTGGTGCTGCGTGAGGTCGAGGTGCTGTCCCGGCTGGCCGGCGACCCGGAGCGGCCCTACGTGGTCGTCCTCGGCGGGTCGAAGGTCTCCGACAAGCTGGCCGTGATCGAGGCGCTGCTGCCGAAGGTCGACAGGCTGCTCATCGGCGGCGGGATGTGCTTCACCTTCCTCAAGGCCCAGGGCCACGAGGTGGGCACCTCGCTGCTGGAGGAGGAGATGGTCGACACCTGCCGGGACCTGCTGGCGCGGGCCGACGGCAAGATCGCCCTTCCGGTCGACGTGGTGGCCGCCGACGCGTTCGCCCCGGACGCCGCGCACGACACCGTCCGCGCCGACGCCATTCCGAGCAAGCGGCTCGGCCTGGACGTCGGTCCGCAGACGGTGGCCGCGTTCGCCGAGGTGATCGCGACAGCGCGGACCGTCTTCTGGAACGGCCCGATGGGTGTGTTCGAGATGCCGGCGTTCGCCGCCGGCACCCGGGGGGTGGCCGAGGCGATCACCAAGGCCGACGCCTTCACAGTGGTCGGGGGCGGGGACTCCGCCGCCGCCGTACGGGCCCTCGGGCTGGACGAGTCGTCGTTCGGGCACATCTCCACCGGCGGGGGCGCCTCGCTGGAGTACCTGGAGGGCAAGACCCTCCCCGGCATCGCGGCTCTGGAGGACTGATGGCAGAGGTCACCCGCCGGCCGTTGATGGCCGGCAACTGGAAGATGAACCTCAACCACCTGGAGGCCATCGCGCTGGTCCAGAAGTTGGCGTTCAGCCTCAACTCCGACCAGCTCAAGGCCGTCGAGACGGTGGTGCTCCCGCCCTTCGTGGACCTGCGCAGCGTGCAGACCCTGATCGACGGGGACAAGCTGCTCATCGGCTACGGCGCGCAGGACCTGTCGCCGCACCGGTCTGGCGCGTACACCGGTGAGGTGTCCGGGGCGATGCTGGCCAAGCTCGGCTGCCAGTACGTGACGGTGGGGCACTCGGAGCGGCGCGCGTACCACAACGAGGACGACGCGCTGGTCAACGCCAAGGTCGTCGCGGCGTTGGAGAACGGTGTCAGCCCGATCCTCTGCGTGGGTGAGGGGCTTGACGTCCGCGAGCAGGGGCAGCACGTCTCGTACTGCCGTGACCAGCTCGACGCGGCCCTGAAGGGGCTCACCGCCGAGCAGGTCACCAAGGTCGTCGTCGCGTACGAGCCGGTCTGGGCGATCGGGACCGGCAAGACCGCGACCCCGCAGGACGCCCAGGAGGTGTGCGGGGCGATCCGTGCCCGGCTGGTCGAGACCTACGACCAGAGCACCGCCGACCAGGTCAGGGTCCTCTACGGCGGGTCGGTCAAGGCGGCGAACGTCGCTGCGATCATGGCCAACCCGGATGTGGACGGGGCGCTCGTCGGTGGGGCGAGCCTGGATGCCGACGAGTTTTCGCAGATCTGTCGGTTCCCGGAGCACATCTCCCGCTGAAGGCTCGCTATCCTGGATCCCGCCCGTCCGTCGGCCGGTGCCCCCGTGCCCGATCTGTCCGGGCGAGGATCGTAACGAGAGGACTGACCCCAGCCATGCCGATCGCATTCGCATACACGTTGATCGTGTTGCTGGTCATCACGAGCGTGTTGCTCGTCCTGCTGATCCTGCTGCACCGAGGAAAGGGCGGCGGATTGTCGAGCATGTTCGGCGGTGGGGTCAGCTCCAGCCTGGCCGGGTCCTCGGTGGCGGAGAAGAACCTGGATCGCTACACCGTTCTGGTAGGCATCGTCTGGTTCGCCTGCATCGTCGGGTTGGGGCTCTGGCTCCGACTGCAGATGAACAGCGCCTGACCCAGGGCCTGAACGCGAACGAGGCCCCCTGCCGGTACGGCAGGGGGCCTCGTCGTCTACTCAGCCCGCAGTCCTCTGCTCAGGCCAGGTGACGCAGGCGGGGCGGGACGTCGGCCGCCGCCGCCCGGTCCAGCAGCCAGAGGGTGCGGGACACGCCCTGCACCATGGCCGCCGGCAGCTGCCCCGACCCGGTCCCGGCCAGGGCGGAGCCGACCGCCGGGGCCTTGTCCGCGCCCCCGGCGACCAACCACACCTCCTCGGCGCTGTTGATCGTCGGGAGGGTGAGGGTGGTCCGCATCGGCGGCGGCTTCGGGCTGTCCCGCACCGCGCTGACCGGGCGGCTGTCCTCCCGGACCGGGTGGTCCGGGAAGACCGAGGCGACGTGCCCGTCCTCCCCGACCCCCAGTAGCAGCACGTCGAAGTGGGGGAGCGCGCCGTGCCCGGCGCGGGCCGCCTCGGCAAGCTCCGCCGCGTACCGGGCGGCGGCGGCCTCCACGTCGCCGCCGTCGGGACCGTCGGCGGCCGGCATCGGGTGCACCCGGGCCGGATCCAGCGGCAGGGCGTCCAGCAGCGCCGCCCGGGCCTGGGTCTCGTTGCGGTCCGGGTCCCCGGCGGGCAGGAACCGTTCGTCGCCCCACCACACGTCCACCCGGGACCAGTCGACGGCGTGCCGGGCGGGCAGCTCACCCACCGCCCGGTACACCGCCGCCGCGATCCGCCCGCCGGTCAGGACCACCGACGCCCGGCCCCGGTCGGCCTGCGCGTCGAGCAGCCTCACCACCAGCCGGGCCGCCACCGCCTGCGCCAACAGGTCGGCGTCGGCGTGTACGGCGACACTCGCCTCACTCATGCTCGGCCCTCGTCTTCCCATCGCTTCGCGATCATCGTCGACTCCACCCGGATTCCCGTCACCCGTCCAACGCCGGACCGGCGTGGGCGGTGGCCTGGGCCTCGGTCCGCTGGGCGGTGGCCGGGTCCCGCCAGACGTGCACCCGCTGGGCGGGCCGGCGGTCCAGGCCGGTGAGCCCCGCCGAGGCCCCCAACGCCTCGGAGTACACCTGGTCGGCGTCGAGCCGACGCAGCTCCTCTGCCAACTCGTCGCCGAGCGGACGGCGTACCAGCGGGAGTTGCCGGTCCTGACGTCCGGTGCGGCGGAAGGTGGCCTGGCTCTCGTCCCGGGTCAGGGTCAGCTCGTCGCCGTTGGCGCAGCGCAGCTGCACCTCGCGCATCCGGGGGAACCCGTCGGTGGGCTCCCACCGGGGGGTGATCCCCAACCGGCTGCCCAACCACCCGGCCATCAACGCGGCGGTCGGGTCGTTCGGCGGTGCGGTCACCGTCGCCTCGGTGACCTCGGCCTGGGTGGTGTCGAACGCCCCGGCGACCAGGGTGCGCCACGGGGTGGTCCGGGTCCACGCCAGGTCGGTGTCGCCGGGGGCGTAGTCCCGGGCCCGCTGCCGCAGCGCCGCGATCGGTTCGGGGGACCGGGCGGAGTCGGTGATCCGCCGGTCGGCCACCACCCCGAGGAAGTCGGTGGCGATCTCCTCCGGGGGGTCCCCGTGCCACCAGGTCACCACCGGCACGTCCGGCACCAGCAGCGGCATCACCACCGACTCGGCGTGTAGGGCGAGCCGCCCGTACATCCGGGTCACCACCGCCTCGCAGGGGCCGAGTCGGCCGCCGACCACGATCTCGGCATCCAGCCGGTCCCGGTTGCGCTCCACGTCGGAGCGGACCACCACCAGGAGCCGACACGGGTGGGCGGCGGCGGCGACGGTGGCCGCCGCCTCCGCCTCGCGTACCCGCTTCTCGTCGACCACGACGATCAGCGTCAGCGCCATGCCGCTGGCCACCCCACCCGCGTTGCGCCGCTCGGCGGCGAGCGCCTTGACCACCTCGTTGCCGGTGGTGTCCCACAGCCCGATCATGCTCGTCTCCAAGCCCGGCCCTCGCGGGCCAGCATCTCGTCTGCCGCGCGGGGTCCCCACTCACCCGAGCGGTACGGCTTCGGCTTGGTGTTCTCCCAGGCCTCCACCAACGGGTCCACCACCGCCCAGCTCTGCTCCACCTCGGCGGCGTCCGGGAAGAGGGTACGGTCGCCGATGAGCACGTCGAGCACCAGTCGCTCGTACGCCTCCGGGCTGGCCTCGGTGAACGCCTCGCCGTACTGGAAGTCCATGGCGATGTCGCGGACCTCCATCGTGGTCCCGGGGACCTTGGAACCGAACTTGAGGACCACGCCCTCGTCCGGCTGGACCCGGATCACCAGTTGGTTGTTGCCGAGCATCTCCATGTCGGTGGGGTTGAACGGCAGGTGAGGTGCCTTCTTGAACATGATGGCGACCTCGGTGACCCGGCGCGGCAGGCGCTTTCCGGCCCTGATGTAGAACGGCACCTCGGCCCAGCGGCGGTTCTGGATGCCGAGCTTGACCGCCACGTACGTCTCGGTGGTCGAGTCGGCAGGTACGCCGTCCTCGTCCCGGTAACCCACGGCGCGCTGACCGCCCACCCAGCCGGGCAGGTACTGGCCGCGCACCGTGTCCCGGGCGACGTCGGCGGGGATGGTGATGGCGCGTAGGACCTTCAGCTTCTCGGCCCGGATCTCGTCGGCGTCGAAGCTTGTCGGCTCCTCCATCGCCACCAGGGCGAGCAGTTGGAGCAGGTGGTTCTGCACCACGTCGCGGGCGGTACCGACCGAGTCGTAGAAACCGGCCCGGCTGCCGATGCCGACGTCCTCGGCCATGGTGATCTGCACCGAGTCAACGTAGTGCGAGTTCCACAGTGGCTCGAAGAGGTTGTTGGCGAAGCGCAGGGCGAGGATGTTCTGAACCGTCTCCTTGCCCAGGTAGTGGTCGATCCGGAAGACGTCCTGCGAGGTGAAGACGTCGTCGACGAGGTCGTTGAGTTCCTTCGCCGAGGGCAGGTCGTGCCCGAAGGGCTTCTCCACGACCACCCGTCGCCAGCCGCCGCACTTGGCGTTGTCCGCCATCCCGGTGCGGGCGAGCTGCTTGAGTACCACGGGGAAGGCGGCCGGGGGGATGGAGAAGTAGAACGCGGCGTTGCCGTGGATGCCGTGACTGTCCCGCAGGTCGTCGAGGGTCTGGGCGAGCCGGTCGAAGGCGGCGTCGTCGTCGAACGAACCACCGACGAACTTGACGTTGCCGGCCAACCGGGCCCACACCTCCTCCCGCCACGGTGTCCGGCTGTGTTCCTTTGCCGCGTCGTGGGCCAGCGACTCGAAGTCGCCGTCGGCCCAGTCGCGCCGGGCGAAGCCCAGCACCACGAAACCGGGTGGCAGGAGCCCCCGGTTCGCCAGGTCGTATACCGCAGGTAGCAGCTTTTTCCGCGCAAGGTCGCCGGTGACTCCGAAGATCACCAGAGCACAGGGCTCCGGGATCCTCGGCAGCCGCCGGTCCTGGGGGTCGCGCAGCGGATTCACGCTGTCTCCTCGCTCCGCTCGTCTCACGTCGTCAGTCGTCAGATGCTCAGCCGTGCGGCCGCATCCAGTAGCTGGGCCACGCCCGCCACCCGGTCGGTCAGGTGCAGCCGCAGCACCGGCCGGTCCCGGCCGGCCAGCGCCGACCGGTCACCGGCGGCCTGCGCCGCCTGCAACAGGCCGAAGGTGTACGGCCGTCCCGGCACCGGCAGGTCGGTCCGGACCGCACCGGTGAGCTGCAGATAGCTGCCCACCTGTGGACCGCCCTTGTGGTACTGGCCGGTGGAGTGCAGGAACCGCGGCCCCCACCCGAAGGTGACAGGGCGCGCGGTGGTGGCGGCGAGCACCGCCCGCAGCCGGGCCACGTCGGCGTCGGCGACCCGGTCGAGGTACGCCATCACCGCCAGGTAGCCGTCGGCGTCGAGCCCCTCGACCAGGCCGCGTAGCACCCCCGTCAGGTCGTCGGGGGCACCTGCGGGGGCGTACACCTCGATCGCGCCCTCGGTGAACGAGGGCTGCTCCGCCGGCGGAGCGGCGGCGAGGATCCGGTTGGTGTTCTCCTTGCTCTCGGCCACGTTCGGCTGGTCGAACGGGTCGACGCCCAACACCACCCCGAGGATCGCGGTGGCGTACTCCCAGGCCAGGAAGTGCGCGCCCAACGGGCCGTTGACTGTCACGTCCGGTGTCGCGCCGCCGCCGGGGACCGCGCTCACCGCCAGGGACCCGCCGTAGGCCACGGCGAGCACGTCCGGGCCGGTCAGGCCGGGGCTGTCCGGTGACTCCACCACCACCGGCAGGACGCCCAGGCCGGACTTGCCGGTGGACTCGGCGAGGAGCTGTTCGGCCCAGTCGCCCAGCCCGTCGATGCCGGTGCCGTCGGAGACCAGGGCGATCTTGTCCCGGCCGCCGGTGGCCGCCGCGCCCAACGCCGCACCGAGGGCGAGCCCCGGGTTGTCGTGGTCCCGGGCGAAGGACTCGGCGAGCGCCTCCGCCTCGTCGAGTAACCCGACCACGTCCACGCCGACCAACGCCGCCGGTACCAGTCCGAACGCGGTCAACGCCGAGTACCTCCCGCCGACCTGCGGGTCGGCGAGCACCACGATCGCGCCCATCTCGGCCGCCGTGTCGGCGAGCGGCGAACCCGGGTCGGTGACCACGACGAAGTGCCGGCCGGCCTCCGCCTCGCTCAACCCGGCGTCCAGGAACGCCTGCCGGTAGGCCCGACGGTGGCTGTCGGTCTCGACTGTCGAACCGGACTTGCTGGCCAGCACCACCACAGTCCGTTCCAGCCGGTCGCCCAGGGCCGCCCGGACCTGGCCGGGGTCGGTGGTGTCCAGCACCGTCAACGACCGGCCGAAGGTCCGGGCGATCACCTCGGGTGCCAGCGACGAGCCGCCCATCCCGGCGAGCACGACGTGGTCCAGGTCGGCCAGCTCGGCGGCCAGTTCGGCGAGCTGGGGGAGCAGGTCCCGGCTGCGCCGGAAGGTGTCCACCCAGCCCAACCTGTTCTCCGCCTCGGCCTGTGCCTGCGGACCCCACAGGGTCGGGTCCTTGGCCGCCAGCCTCGCCGGAACCCGGGCGGCGACGAGCGCCGCCCGGGTGGAGGCCGGCAGAGAGCGGTCCACCGCGTCGGCGCCGTGCACCGACAGTCCGGCAGCCGCCTCCACCGGCCCGTCCAGCAGATCCGTCATCCCTGCTTGCCCTTGGCGGCGGCGAGGTTGTCCCGCACCCCGTCGAGCAGCTCCTGCCAGGAAGCCTCGAACTTCTCCACGCCCTCACGTTCGAGGACGCCGATCACGTCGGACATGTCCACGCCCACCGCCGCGAGGGAGTCGAAGACCCCCCGGGCCGCGTCGTACGACCCGGTGATGGTGTCCGGCCGGGTCTCCCCGTGGTCGGCGTACGCGTCCACCACCGACGCCGGCATGGTGTTGACGGTACCGGGGGCGATCAGCTGCTCGACGTAGACGACGTCCCGGTAGTCCGGGTTCTTCGTCGAGGTGGAGGCCCACAGCGGGCGCTGCGGGTGGGCACCGGCCTCGGCCAGGGCCTGCCACCGCTGCGAGGAGAAGACCTCGTTGTAGCGCTCGTAGGCGAGCTGGGCGTTGGCCACAGCGGCCTTGCCCAGCAGCGACTTCGCCTCGGTCGAGCCGATCTTCTCCAGGCGCTTGTCGACCTCGGAGTCGACCCGGGAGACGAAGAACGAGGCGACCGAGCCGATCGTGGACAGGTCGTGGCCGTTGGCCTTCGCCTGCTCCAGACCGGCCAGGAAGGCCTCCATCACCTGCGAGTACCGGTCCAGGCCGAAGATCAGCGTGACGTTGACGCTGATCCCCTCGGCGAGGGTGGCGGTGATCGCCGGCAGACCCGCCTCGGTGGCCGGGATCTTGATGAACAGGTTGGGCCTGTCGACCAACCACCACAACGCCTTGGCCTCGGCGACGGTCTTCTCGGAGTCGTGGGCCACCCGCGGGTCCACCTCGATGGAGACCCGACCGTCGACCCCGGCGCTGCCGTCGTACGACGGGCGCATCACGTCACAGGCCCACCGCACGTCGTACGTGGTGAGCATCCGGACGGCCTCTTCGAGGTCGACCCCCCGGGTGGCGAGGTCACGCAGCTGCCAGTCGTACTCGGCGGCGTCCCCGAGCGCCTTGGCGAAGATCGTCGGGTTGGTGGTCACGCCGGCCACGTGCTTGTCCCGACGCAGCTGGTCCAGCCCGCCCGAGCTGAGCCGCACCCTTGAGAGATCGTCGAGCCAGACCGCCACACCCGCTGCGGTCAGCTCACCCAGTCTGTCCGTCATGCTGCTCACGCTCCCTCAGTTGCCGGTGGTGAAACCGGTGATGTCGCCCTGTCGGGTCAACGCCGCGTGTGCGGCGGCCACGACCCGGTCGGGCGTGAATCCGAACTGCTCGAAGAGCACCGAGTGCGGGGCGCTGGCACCGTAGTGCTCCAGGCTCACGCACTCGCCGCCGTCGCCGACGACTGCCCGCCACGACATCCCGATGCCGGCCTCCACGCTGACCCGGGCCTTCACCGCGCGCGGCAGGACGGTCTCGCGGTACGCCTCGTCCTGCTCGAAGAACCACTCCTGGCAGGGCATGGAGACGACCCGGGTGGGGGTGCCGTCGGCTTCGAGGCGCTCCCGCGCGGTCAGGCAGATCTGCACCTCGGACCCGGTGCCGACGAGGATCACCTGCGGCTTGCCGGTGGAGGCCTCGGCCAGCACGTAACCGCCCTTGGCGACGCCCTCGGCGCTGCCCAGGGTCGACCGGTCCAGGGTCGGCAGCGCCTGCCGGCTCAGCGCCAGGGCCGTCGGCCGGTCGGTGTGCAGCAGTGCCTGCCGCCAGGCCCAGGCGGTCTCGTTGGCGTCCGCCGGACGGACCACGTCCAACCCGGGGATGGCCCGCAGCGCGGTCAGGTGCTCCACCGGCTGGTGGGTCGGGCCGTCCTCGCCCAGTCCGATCGAGTCGTGCGTCCACACGTAGGTCACCGGCAGCTTCATCAGCGCGGCGAGCCGCACCGAGGGGCGCATGTAGTCGCTGAAGACCAGGAACGTGCCGCCGTACGGGCGGGTGCCGCCGTGCAGGGCGATGCCGTTGAGGATCGCACCCATGGCGTGCTCACGGATGCCGAAGTGCAGGGTCCGGCCGTACTCGTGACCGGGGAAGCCCTTGGTGGCGTGCACCGCCGGGACGAACGACGGCTCACCCTTCATCGTGGTGTTGTTGCTCTCGGCCAGGTCGGCCGAGCCGCCCCAGAGCTCGGGCAGGACCGGGGCGAGCGCCTCCAGGACCTTGCCGGAGGCGGCCCGGGTGGCGACCCCCTTGGCGTCGGCGGGGAAGGTCGGCAGCGCGTCGGTCCAGCCGTCGGGCAGGACCCGGCCGGTGAGCCGGTCGTGCAGCGCCCGGCGCTCCGGGTCGGCCTCGGCCCAGGTGGCGTACGCCTGCTCCCACTCCTGCTGGGCCTGCTCGCCCCGGCCGACGACCTGCCGGGCGTGGCCCAGGACCTCCTCGTCGACGGCGAAGGTGACGTTGGGGTCGAAGCCGAGGACCTGCTTGGTGGCGGCTACCTCGTCGGCACCGAGAGCGGAGCCGTGGATCTTTCCGGTGTTCTGCTTGTTCGGCGCGGGCCAGCCGATGATGGTGCGCAGCGCGATGAACGAGGGGCGGGTGGTCTCCGCCTTGGCGGCCAGCAGCGCCTCGTACAGCGCCTCGACGTCCTCGTGGTACTCGCCCTGGTCGGCGTCCCCGGCCCGCCAGTCGACGGTCTGGACGTGCCAGCCGTACGCCTCGTAGCGGGCGGCGACGTCCTCGCTCATGGCGATCCGGGTGTCGTCCTCGATCGAGATCTCGTTGTCGTCGTAGATCAGGGTGAGGTTGCCCAGCTGCTGGTGCCCGGCGAGCGCGCTGGCCTCGTGGCTGATCCCCTCCTGGATGTCGCCGTCGGAGGCGATGCACCAGATCCGGTGGTCGAAGACCGAGGTGCCCGCTTCGGTGTCCGGGTCGAGCAGGCCGCGCTCGCGGCGGGCCGCCATCGCCATGCCGACGGCGTTGCCCACGCCCTGGCCGAGCGGACCGGTGGTGGTCTCCACGCCCGGGGTGTGGCCGTGCTCGGGGTGCCCGGGGGTCAGCGAGTCCCACTGCCGCAGGGCCTTGAGGTCGTCCAGGCCCAGTGGGTAGCCGGAGAGGAAGAGCTGGATGTAGAGCGTGAGGCTGGAGTGACCGGCAGACAGGACGAACCGGTCGCGTCCGCCCCAGTTCGGGTCGGTCGGGTTGTGCCGCATGACGCGGTTGAACAACAGGTAGGCCGCGGGCGCGAGGCTCATCGCGGTGCCGGGGTGGCCGTTGCCGGACTTCTCCACGGCGTCGACCGCGAGCACGCGGGCGGTGTCCACGGCCCGGCGGTCGAGGTCGGTCCAGTTCAGTGTCGGGTGCTCGGGTCGATTGACAGCCACGTTGTCTGTACTCCTCGGTCGGCGGAACCCTCGGTCATGACCCTATCGAGCGGATCTAAACCTCCGCCTGCGGATCTGCGCACGGTTCGAGGTACGGGACACACCCGTGCGGCGTTCACCGCGGACTGTGACGGCCCGCACCGTTGTCGGGTCGCCCGGGCAGCGAAAACGACGACGCGTAGTCTGTCGTTCGGTGTGTGGCTCCGAGTCGAGCCCGACCGGACCGATCCTCCGCCGATGCCGGAAGGTGGCAATCCGTGAGCATGATCACCGAGCGCCCCGTCAGTAAACCTGCCGGGCCCCCGCCGGTGCAGACGGAAGGTGCGCCGCCGGTCACCAAGCGTGACGTGCGGGCGGTCGTCGCGGCGTACGTCTCGCTCACCAAGCCCCGCATCGTCGAGCTGCTGCTGGTGACCACGGTGCCGGCGATGATGCTCGCCGCCGGCGGGCTTCCCTCGCTGTGGTTGATGGCTGTGGTGCTGGTCGGTGGGGCGTTGGCCGCCGGTGCGGCGAGCGTGCTCAACTGCTACATCGACCGGGACATCGACCAGTTGATGCGCCGGACGAAGCGGCGCCCCCTGCCGGCGCACACCGTGTCCCCGCGCAGCGCGCTGATCTTCGGACTGGTGCTGGCCACGGTGTCGGTGGTGTCGATGGCCGTCTTCACCAACCTGCTCGCCGCCGGGCTGACCCTGGCCGCGATCCTCTACTACGACGTGGTCTACACGCTCTGGTTGAAGCGGACCACGGCGCTGAACACCTTCTGGGGTGGGGCGTGCGGGGCGGCCCCGGTGTTGATCGGCTGGGCCGCTGTCACCGGCTCGCTGGCCCCGGCGGCCTGGGTGCTGTTCGCCGTGGTCTTCTTCTGGCAGATGCCGCACTTCTACCCCCTGGCGATGAAGTACAAGGCCGACTACGCCCGCGCCGGGATCCCGATGCTGCCGGTGGTGGCCTCGCCCCGGCGGGTCAACGCCGAGATCGTGATCTTCGCCTGGCTGACCGTCCTGACCTCCCTGGCGCTCTGGCCGCTGGGCATGAGCCCGATCTACGGTCTGCCCAGCCTGGTGGTCGGTGCGATCTTCGTGATCGAGGCGCACAAGCTCGCCGGTCGGGTGACCCGGGGCGAGGCGGTCAAGCCGATGCGGCTGTTCCACTGGTCGACGACGTACCTGACCATCGTCTTCGGCGCGGTCGCCCTGGACGCCCTGCTCTGACGCGGGCCGGGGCTCGACAGTCAGGTGGGGTCCATTACCGTAGCTTTGTGTCGGATCCATGTCATCGGTCAGGATTCCGGCGATATTTCCAGACCGAAGCGCCCGGGTAAATCGGGAAAAGTCCGACAAATCGGTCGGCGAAATGGGTAAACCTCTTCGTAATCGGCATCACAAATAGTTCATGGTTCTCGCACAGGCGAGTGGAAGTCTGCTTAGGCTTCGCGTCATGGCAGAAGGTTCCGATACAACCCTGACCGCCGAGCAGACCGCGGTTGAACAGGCCCCCAACGGGGTGGTCGCCAGCCTCCGGTCCTTCGCCGCCGAGCACGGCGGTGCGAAGGCGGTCATCGAGTACGTCGGCAAGCGCGGAGCCCGGATCGTCCTGGTCGGCTCCGACGGGGCCTGGGGTGACCAGTTCACCGACGACACGGGAGTGGCCCGGCAGGCCTGTGCGACTGCGGGAGTCCCCGTCGAGAACGCCTGGGAACGTGAACTGATGGACCAGATGCGGCCGAGCAACGACCTGTGGCGCTCGATGGCCCGCCGGACGCTGGCCCGCTGACCCGCTGACCCGCTGACCCGCGAAGCGTGACCGTCCACCACCAGTCGGCCCGGGGGAGACCCCGGGCCGCTTTCGTGGGCTGACCCGGCCGCCCCGGGCCGCTCTCGTGGGCTGGCCCGCCGCTGCGGTCGGGGCGCGGGGGCCGGGTGGGTCAGGCGGTGGCGGGTACCGGGGTGTCGGACGTCGTCGAGGTCCCGGTCGCTGTCGGATCGGCGCTCTCGGGGGCCACCGGACGGCGTTCGCGGGTGGACCAGAGCATGTTCAGGGTGGCGATCAGGACCAGGCAGGAACCGACCATGTGCGCGCCGACCAGCAGTGCGGGCAGTTCGGTGAAGTACTGCACGAACCCGATCACACCCTGCCCCAGTTCCACCGCGACCAGGATGACGGCGGCCCGGGTGGCCCGGGCCGCACCGACCGCGCGGAAGGCGAACACCAGCCCCACGGAGAGCCCGACCAGCAGGAAGACCCCGTCGGCGTGCAGTTGGGAGATGTTCTCCGGGTCCAGGCCGTTGCGGGCGGCACCGTGGTCGCCCGCGTGTGGTCCGCTGCCGGTGACCCAGGTGCCGACCACCAGGACCGAGGCGCTGACCGCGGTGGTCAGCCGGGCCAGGGTCCGCAGCGGCCCCGGCACCGTCGGCACCACCGGGCCGTCCGGGTCCTTGATCCGTCGCCACAGCGCGTACGCGACAGCGATGACCACCATCGAGGCGAGGAAGTGCAGCCCCACCACCCACGGGTTGAGGTCGGTCAACACGGTGATCCCGCCGAGCACCGCCTGTGCCGGGATCCCGGCGAGCACCCCGAGGGCCAGGGGCAGCAGCCCCCGCCGTCGGGGCCGGTGCAGCAGCACCGCCACCACCACCGCGAGGGCGATCGCCCCCACCGCGAAGGTGAGGAGCCGGTTGCCGAACTCGATGACCCCGTGGATGCCCATCTCCGGCGTGCTGGTGTACGACTCGTCGGTGCACCGGGGCCAGGTGGGGCAGCCGAGGCCGGAGGCGGTCAGGCGGACCAGCCCGCCGGTGCCGACGATCCCGACGTTCGCCACGATCGACGCGAAGGCCAGGCGGCGCAGCAGGGTGGTGGAGACCGGGAACCGGGCGGCAAGCGTCACACAGCGAATCCTACGCACCGTAGTTGTCGGTCCCGGAGCGGCTCCGGTGTCCCGGTGGTTCGGATCACCCGGACCCGAGTTTGCAGGGCCTCCGGGAAATACGTAACGTTGGCGTTGTGAAAAAAGCGGCGGCGCTGAACGGGCACCGACCGACGGCCGGTCCGGCCGCCGGTGCACAGGTGTCGGCGTCGTCGACCCCGGACGCCGGGGCCGCACCGGCGGACGTCTCCACCCGTGACCGGGTCACCCGGTTGCTGCTGGAACAGGGCGCGACCACCGCCGGTCAGCTCGGTGCCGCGCTCGGGCTCAGCCCGGCGGCCATCCGTCGGCACCTGGACGCGATGCTCGCCGACGGTGACGTGACCGCCCGGGAACAGGCCGTCCGGGGGCACCGGGGTCGGGGCCGACCGGCAAAGGTCTTCGGGCTCACCGACGCGGCCCGGGTCCGCTGCGGCACCCACCACTACGACAACATGGCCACCGCCGCGCTGCGTTGGATCGCCCGTACGGGTGGTTCCACCGCCGTCGAGGCGTTCGCCGCGGACCAGGTGGCCGCCCTGGAGGCGCGCTGCCGTGGTGCCATGGAGGACGCCGGTGCCGATCCGCTGGCCCGTGCCGAGGCACTGGCCACCGCGCTGACCGCAGAGGGATACGCTGCGAACGCGACAACGATCGCCTCGGGCGGGCAACTGTGCCAGCACCACTGTCCGGTGGCGCACGTGGCCGCCGAGTTCCCCCAGCTGTGCGAGGCCGAGACCACGGTGATCTCCCGTCTGGTCGGTACCCACGTGCAGCGCCTGGCCACCATCGCGCACGGCGACGGGGTGTGCACCACGCACATCCCCACCCAGCCGGGGCGCGCCCAGTCCGGTAAGACCGTCTCCACTGTGAGGACAGATAGATGACCGAGCAGATCGTCCAGCCCCTGACCCAGGAGGAGCAGCTCGCCGCCCTGGGCAACTACGAGTACGGCTGGGCCGACCCGGACGTCGCCGGGTCCGTCGCCCAGCGCGGCCTCAACGAGGCGGTGGTGCGCGACATCTCGGCCAAGAAGAGCGAGCCGGACTGGATGCTCGACCTCCGGCTCAAGGGCCTGCGGCTGTTCGGCCGTAAGCCGATGCCCTCCTGGGGCGCCGACCTCACCGGCATCAACTTCGACAACATCAAGTACTTCGTCCGGTCCACCGAGAAGCAGGCCGCCAGCTGGGAGGACCTGCCCGAGGACATCAAGAACACCTACGACCGGCTGGGCATCCCCGAGGCGGAGAAGCAGCGCCTCGTCGCCGGGGTGGCCGCCCAGTACGAGTCCGAGGTGGTCTACCACAAGATCCGTGAGGACCTGGAGGAGCAGGGTGTCGTCTTCCTCGACACCGACACCGCCCTCAGGGAGCACGAGGACATCTTCAAGGAGTACTTCGGCACGGTGATCCCGGTCGGCGACAACAAGTTCGCCGCCCTGAACACCTCCGTCTGGTCCGGTGGGTCGTTCATCTACGTGCCGAAGGGCGTGCACGTGGAGATCCCGCTCCAGGCGTACTTCCGGATCAACACCGAGAACATGGGCCAGTTCGAGCGGACGCTGATCATCGTCGACGAGGGCGCGTACGTGCACTACGTCGAGGGCTGCACCGCCCCGATCTACTCCTCCGACTCGCTGCACAGCGCCGTCGTGGAGATCATCGTGAAGAAGAACGCCCGGTGCCGGTACACGACCATCCAGAACTGGTCGAACAACGTCTACAACCTGGTCACCAAGCGCGCCGTCTGCCACGAGGGCGCGACCATGGAGTGGATCGACGGCAACATCGGCTCCAAGGTGACCATGAAGTACCCGGCGGTCTACATGACCGGCGAGCACGCCAAGGGCGAGGTGCTCTCGGTGGCGATGGCCGGCGAGGGCCAGCACCAGGACGCCGGCGCCAAGATGGTGCACGCCGCCCCGCACACCTCCTCGACCATCGTGTCCAAGTCGATCGCCCGGGGCGGCGGTCGGACCTCGTACCGGGGGCTGGTGCAGGTGCTGGAGGGCTCCCACCACAGCGCCAGCACCGTCAAGTGCGACGCCCTGCTGGTCGACACGATCTCCCGGTCGGACACCTACCCCTACGTCGACATCCGCGAGGACGACGTGTCGATGGGGCACGAGGCGACCGTCTCCAAGGTCAGCGAGGACCAGCTCTTCTACCTGATGAGCCGGGGCCTGAGCGAGGACGAGGCGATGGCGATGATCGTGCGCGGCTTCATCGAGCCGATCGCCAAGGAACTCCCGATGGAGTACGCCCTGGAGCTCAACCGCCTGATCGAGCTGCAGATGGAGGGCGCGGTCGGCTGAGGCCACCGTCCGTCCGGCGGGCCGCGCCCCGGCTCGGCCCGCCGTCCGCCCATTTCGACACCGTCGACACGGAACAGACCAAGGAAGAGATGACCACTCAGGCTTCCGCGCCGCCCAGCACCAAGTCGCAGGCGCTCCGCTCGTACGACGTCGCCGACTTCCCGGCCCTGACCGGCCTGGAGGAGGAGTGGCGTTTCACCCCGCTCAAGCGGCTGCGCGGGCTGGTCGGTGCCGACCAGTCCGGCACCGGCACGGTCCGGCACTCGTACGGCGCGCTGCCCGCCGGGGTCACAGTCACCCGGATCGGCTCCGACGACGCCCGGGTGGGCAGTGTGCTCACCCCCGTCGACCGGGTCAGCGCCCTGGCGTACGGCGGCGCGGACGGCGCTCTCCTGGTCTCGGTGGACCGGGAGGCCGTGGTCGACGAACCGGTGACCCTGCAGGTCGTCGGGGAGGGCGCCGACGGGCTGGCCTTCGCGCACACCGTCGTCGAGGTGGGCCGGTTCGCCGAGGTGACCCTGGTGGTGGAGCACGTCGGGTCGGCTACCCTCGCCGACAACGTCGAGGTGACGGTGGCCGACGGGGCGAAGCTGACCCTGGTCACGGTGGCCGACTGGGCCGACGACGCGGTCCAGGCCCAGCACCTGAAGGTGCGGCTGGGACGGGACGCGTCGGTGTCCCACGTGCAGGTGACCCTCGGTGGTGACCTGGTCCGGCAGTACACCACAGTGGAGTACACCGACCGTGGTGGCGAGGCGGAGCTGTACGGCCTCTACTTCGCCGACTCCGGTCAGCACCTGGAGCACCGGCAGCTGGTCGACCACACGGTCCCGGACTGCCGCAGCCACGTCGGGTACCGGGGTGCCCTCCAGGGCGAGCAGGCGCACACCGTCTGGGTGGGTGACGTGCTGATCCGGGCCGAGGCGACTGGCACCGAGACGTACGAGATCAACCGGAACCTGCTGCTCACCGACGGCGGGCGGGCGGACTCCGTACCCAATCTGGAGATCGAGACCGGCGAGATCGCCGGTGCCGGGCACGCCAGTGCCACCGGTCGCTTCGACGACGAGCAGCTGTTCTACCTGATGGCCCGGGGTATCCCGGAGGCCGAGGCGCGTCGCCTGGTGGTCCGTGGCTTCTTCGCCGAGCTGCTGAACAGGATCCCTGTCGAGTCGCTGCGCGAGCGGCTCGGTGCCGCCGTCGAGAACCGTCTCACCGGCGGGACGAGCGAGTTCGCGGGCCGCCCGGTCGCGGACGCAGCCGAGGTCGGTGCCTGAGATGATCCGGATCTGTTCGACCGAGGACGTACCGAAGGGGACCGCGATCAGCGCGGACGTCGACGGTACCAAGGTCGCCGTGGTGCACACCGACGACGGTTTCCACGCCGTCCACGACGAGTGCTCGCACGCCTCGGTCGCCCTCTCCGAGGGGGAGGTCGAGGGGTGCACGCTGGAATGTTGGCTGCACGGATCCCGTTTCGACCTGCGGACCGGTGAGCCGACCGGGCTCCCCGCGACCGAACCCGTACCCGTCTACCCCGTCGACGTCCGCGACGGCGACATCTACGTCAGCCTCACGCCGAGCAATGGAGTGACCCGATAATGAGCACCCTGGAGATCCGCGACCTGAAGGTGTCGGTCAAGCTGCCCGAGGGTGAGCTCAAGCCGATCCTGGCCGGTGTCGACCTGACCGTCCGGTCCGGGGAGACCCACGCCATCATGGGCCCGAACGGCTCCGGCAAGTCGACGCTGGCGTACTCGATCGCCGGCCACCCGAAGTACGAGATCACCGGCGGCTCGGTGACCCTCGACGGGACCGACGTGCTGGCCATGTCGGTCGACGAGCGGGCCCGCGCCGGGCTCTTCCTGGCCATGCAGTACCCGGTCGAGGTGCCCGGGGTGTCGGTGGCGAACTTCCTGCGGACCGCCAAGACCGCCATCGACGGCGAGGCCCCGAAGCTGCGTACCTGGGGTGGCGAGCTGCGGGGGGCCATGGAGCGCCTCCAGATGGACCCGGCCTTCGCCCAGCGCAACGTGAACGAGGGCTTCTCCGGCGGTGAGAAGAAGCGGCACGAGATCGTGCAGCTGGAGCTGCTCAAGCCGAAGATGGCGATCCTCGACGAGACCGACTCCGGCCTCGACGTGGACGCCCTGCGGGTGGTCAGCGCGGGCGTCAACCGGGTCCGCGAGACCGGCGACACCGGTCTGCTGCTGATCACCCACTACACCCGGATCCTGCGCTACATCAAGCCGGACCACGTGCACGTCTTCGTCGCCGGCCGGATCGTCGAGGAGGGCGGCCCGGAGCTGGCCGACAAGCTTGAGGAAGAGGGCTACGAGCGCTACGTCGCCGGGGCCGGTTCGGCGCGGGCATGACCTCACTGGCGATCCCGGAGGGCATGCCGCAGTACGCGGACCTGCCCCGCCTCGACGTGGCCCGGGTGCGCGCCGACTTCCCGATCCTGGACCGGGAGCTCAACGGGCACCCGCTGGTCTACCTCGACAGTGCGAACACCTCGCACAAGCCCCGCCAGGTGCTCGACGTCCTCGCCGAGCACTACGCCCGGCACAACGCCAACGTGTCCCGCTCGGTGCACACCCTGGGCACCGAGGCGACCGAGGCGTACGAGGGGGCACGGGCGAAGATCGCCGCGTTCGTCAACGCGCCCAGCGTGGACGAGGTGGTCTTCACCAAGAACTCCACCGAGGCGATCAACATCGTGGCGTACGCGTTCTCCAACGCCTCGCTGCGGCCCGACGCCGATCCCCGGTTCCGGCTCGGCCCCGGTGACGAGATCGTCATCTCCGAGATGGAGCACCACTCGAACATCGTCCCGTGGCAGCTGTTGGCCGAGCGGACCGGCGCGACCCTGCGGTGGTTCCCGGTGACCGACGCCGGCCGGCTGGACGAGTCGGGCCTCGACGACCTGGTCAACGAGCGCACCAAGCTGGTGTCGCTGGTGCACGTGTCGAACATCCTCGGCACCGTCAACGCCACCTCCCGGATCACCACGCGGATCCGTGAGGTGGGGGCGCTGCTGCTGCTGGACTGCTCGCAGTCGGTGCCGCACATGCCGGTGGACGTGGTGAACCTCGACGCCGACTTCGTCGTCTTCACCGGGCACAAGATGTGCGGTCCCACAGGTGTCGGGGTGCTGTGGGGCCGGGGCGAGCTGCTCGCCGCCATGCCCCCGGTCTTCGGCGGCGGGTCGATGATCGAGACCGTGTCGATGGCGGGTTCGACGTACGCCGCGCCGCCGGCCCGGTTCGAGGCGGGTACCCCGCCGATCGCCGAGGCGGTGGCGCTCGGCGCGGCGGTGGACTACCTCACCGGCCTGGACATGCGGGCGGTGCAGTGGCACGAGAAGGAGCTGACAGCGTACGCGCTGGACGCCCTGGCCACCGTACCCGAGCTGCGGATCTTCGGGCCGGCGGTGCCGGTGGGCCGGGGTGGGACGATCTCCTTCGCCCTCGGTGACGTGCACCCCCACGACGTCGGGCAGGTGCTCGACTCCCTCGGGGTGCAGGTCCGGGTCGGTCACCACTGTGCGAAGCCGGTCTGCACGAGGTTCGGGGTGCCGGCGATGACCCGGGCGTCGTTCTACCTCTACACCACCACCGAGGAGATCGACGCGCTGGTGGGTGGTCTGGAACAGGTGCGGAAGGTGTTCGGCTGATGCAGTTGGACCAGCTCTACCAGGAGATCATCCTGGACCACTACAAGCACCCGCACGGTCGGGGGCTGCGGGACGCCGAGGCACCCGACGACCGGGTCGCCGAGGCGCACCACGTCAACCCGACCTGCGGGGACGAGGTGACCGTACGGGTGGCCACCGACGGTGAGGTGCTGCACGACGTCTCGTACGACGGCCTGGGCTGCTCGATCAGCCAGGCCTCGGCGAGTGTGCTGCACGAGCTGCTGCGCGGCCGGGACGCGGGCGAGGCGTTCGCCGTTCATCAGGCGTTCGTCGAGTTGCTGTCCAGCCGGGGCCAGGTGGAGCCGGACGAGGACGTCCTCGGCGACGGGGTGGCGTTCGCGGGGGTGGCCCGTTACCCCGCCCGGGTCAAGTGTGCGCTGCTGCCGTGGATGGCGTTCAAGGACGCCGCGGCGCGCGCCGGTGTGGGTGCCAATTCGACGGAGGTGAAGGCATGAGCAGCGAGAACACCGCGACTGCGGCGACGCCGGAGGCGGGCGAGGGCGCTGTGACGCCGGCGACCGGCGCGCTGGCGACCGAGGACACCACGTCGGCCGGTGAGCCGGCCGCCGAGGCGGGCACCGCGCCGGCCGGTGGCGGGGCGAAGGCGAACCTCGCCGACGTGGAGGAGGCGATGAAGGACGTCGTCGACCCGGAACTGGGCATCAACGTGGTGGACCTGGGTCTGGTGTACGGCGTGCACGTCGACGACGACAACGTCGCCACCATCGACATGACGTTGACCTCGGCGGCCTGTCCGCTGACCGACGTCATCGAGGACCAGGCCCGGTCGGCGCTGACCACCGGGCCCGGCGGGGGACTGGTGAAGGACATCCGGATCAACTGGGTCTGGCTGCCGCCGTGGGGCCCGGACAAGATCAGTGACGAGGGTCGGGACCAGCTGCGTACCCTCGGGTTCAACGTCTGACCCGACGACCCGCACCGACGTCCGCCGAGCGCGCCACCGAAGGGTGGCGCGCTCGGCGTCTTTCCGGCCGGGTCGTGCGTCGGGCCGGGCGTGTGCGTCGTCCCGCCGGTGGTGCCGGTGACGGTGTGCGTCGGGCCCGGTGGTGCCGACGGTCGATGGCGTGAGGCTTGCCACCTGCGGGAATGCGGGGGAAAGCAAGAAGCTTGTCCCGGACGTGATGTCGGCTATTCCGATAGGGAATAGCGTCGATCTGACCGGGAGGACCCATGGCAACCACATCCGACCTGCCCACCCCGCTCGTCTCCACCGAGTGGCTGGCCGAACACCTCGACGACCCGAACCTGCGGATCCTCGACGCGACGGTGCACCTGGCCCCGCCGACCGAGGCGGGCGGCCAGTGGAGCCAGAGCTCCGGGAAGCCGGAGTACCTCGCGGCGCACATCCCGGGGGCGGCGTTCGCCGACATCATCGACGACCTCTCGGAGCCGGACGGCGCGTGGCTGACCAAGCCGTCGCCGGAGCGGTTCGCGGCAGCCGCCGGTCGGCTGGGCATCGGACCGGACACCACAGTCGTCGTGTACGCCGTCAACGTCTTCTGGGCCACCCGGGTCTGGTGGCTCCTGCTCGCCAACGGCTTCGACAACGTGGCAGTCCTCGACGGCGGCCTCGGCAAGTGGACCGCCGAGGACCGGCCGACCCGCTCCGGCGAGGAGACCTACCCGGCGGCGGAGTTCGTCGGCACCCCCCGGCCGGAACTCTTCGCCGAGCTCGACGAGGTCAAGCAGGTGGTGGAGAGCGGCAGCGGAGCCTGCCTGATCCACTCCCTGTCGCCGGAGGACTACCACGCCACCGAGACGATCAACTACCCGCGCCCCGGCCGGATCCCGGGCAGCCGCAACGTCTTCGTCGCCGCCCTGCTCGACCCGACCGACGGGACGTTCCGGTCGGTTCCGGAGCTGCGGGAGATCTTCCAGGACGTCCAGACCCAGCCGGGGCGGAAGGTCACCTACTGCGGTGGGGGGATCGCCGCCACCGGGGACGCCCTGGCCCTGCGGCTGCTCGGCGAGACCGACGTCGCCGTCTACGACGGCTCGCTGATGGAGTGGACCAGCGACCCCTCCCTGCCGCTCGAGGTCGGCTGACCGGGTCCCGGGACCCCGGGGTGGCGGTGTGTGCGGGGGCGGCTGGACATCTCCCGTCGGGTGAGGTGACGTACCGTCGGGAGATGTCCAGTCGACAGGCTGCCGGGGGCGGCCGGTGGGTCGAGGTCGACCCGGCGCGCGTGGTCCGTTGGGTCGACGGCTTCGCCGACCGGCACGGCCCGCCCACCACCACCCCCCTCGGGTACGGGCTGCTCCTCACCGCCCCGGACGGCGCGACCGCCGAGGTGCACACCCCGCCGGGTGCCCGACCCGCCCCGGACGTCCCCGGGCTGGCGGGCAGCGCGGCGGCCCCCCGCCGGATCGGTCTCCTCCTGGCCCGCAAGGGAGCGGTCGCGGTGGGCGTCGCCCACGGGGACGACCTGGTGGTATCCAAGGTGGACACCCGGTACGTGCAGGGGCGGACCGCCGCCGGGGGCTGGTCCCAGCAACGGTTCGCCCGTCGCCGGGACAACCAGGCCAAGGCCGCCCTGGCCGACGGCGCCGACCTGGCAGTCCGACTCCTGCTGCCGGAGGTGTCGACCCTCACCACCCTGGTCTGCGGTGGGGACCGGCGGGCGGTGGACCTCGTCCTGGCCGACCGTCGCCTCGCCCCGCTGGCCGCCCTGCGCGCCGACCGGCTGCTCGACGTCCCCGAACCCCGGCGTGCCGTCCTGCTCGCGGCGATCCCCGCCGCCCGCGCCGTCCACGTCCTGGTCCGCGACCCTGCCTGAACCCCCGGGCCTACGAATCGAGAAAAGGCCCCTTCTCGACCCGTACGCATCGAGAAGGGGCCTTTTGTCGTTGTGTCAGATGGCGCCGGAGAAGGTGTCGCACTGCCGGGGATCACCGGTGGAGTGGCCCCTGGTGAACCAGTCGCGGCGCTGGGCGGAGGAGCCGTGGGTGAACTCGTCCGGGTTCACCGGGCGGTTGGCCCGCTCGGAGATCGCGTCGTCGCCGATCCGCTCGGCCGCGTCGATGGCCTGCCGGATGTCCTGCTCGCCGATGCTGGTGAAGATCCGCTGCCCCTGGTCGTCGGCCGTCCCGGTCGCGTTCTTCGCCCAGGCCCCGGCGTAGCAGTCGGCCTGCAACTCCAGGCGTACCGACAGGTCGTTGGCGTTGCCGGGGTCACGCTGCTGCTGACGGCGGACCTGCTCGTTGGTGCCCAGCAGGTTCTGCACGTGGTGGCCGTACTCGTGGGCCAGGATGTACGGCTGGGTGAACTCGCCCGACGCGCCGAGCTGGTCGGCCATCACCCGGTAGAAGCTCAGGTCGATGTAGACCTGGCTGTCCGCCGGACAGTAGAACGGCCCGACGCCGGAGTCGGCCCGGCCGCAGCGGGTGTCGACGGCCTGCTCGAAGAAGACGGTCCTGGTCGGGGTGTACTGCTGGCCGAAGGCCTGGGGGAGGGCGGTCCGCCAGTACGCCTGGATCGAGTTGACGTAGAGGGTGTTGCGGCAGTCGAGTTGCTTGAGGGCGTCCTCGGCCGAGCACCGCTGTTCCAGGCCCCTGTTGTCTCCGGTCGCCTCTCCGCCGTCGTCGAAGGCCGCGTTCAGCCCGAAACCGCCGCCGACCAGGGCGATGACCAGCATGACGGCGAGACCGACGAGGCCGCCCGGCCCTCGACCGATCGGGATGGGAATGCCGCCGGCCCGTCCGCCACCACCGGATCCCCGCCGGTCGTCCACCTGGCTGGTGTCGATCCGCGCGTTCTCGTTCAGCTCCATGTCGACCCCTGATCGCCGATCTGACCGCAAGGACGTTCCGGTACCGGACCCGGCCCGTACCGACCTCGTATCGAGGATCGGTGTCGGTACCGCCGCTCCCGGTACCCGATGATCTTGCCCGGTAATCCGGACGAACGGTTAACCGACGCCCGGTACACTTGTCGGGTGCTGCTCTGCGAAGGCTGAACCGCCCCCGCCGACGGGCCCCACGGCTCGCCGGCGGTTTCGCGTGCCCCGAGTCAGCCCTTCCGGACCCCGAGAGCGAGTTTCCCCGAAATGATCACTGCCACCGGCCTGGAACTGCGTGCCGGATCCCGGATCCTGTTGTCCGACACCACGCTGCGGGTGCAGCCGGGTGACCGGATCGGCCTGGTCGGCCGCAACGGTGCGGGCAAGACCACCACACTGAAGGTGCTCGCCGGTGAGGGGCAGCCGTACGCCGGTCAGCTCGA
Organism: Micromonospora sp. NPDC000207; assembly: GCF_040300925.1. Taxonomy (NCBI): domain Bacteria; kingdom Bacillati; phylum Actinomycetota; class Actinomycetes; order Micromonosporales; family Micromonosporaceae; genus Micromonospora; species Micromonospora sp. NPDC000207. The sequence continues at coordinate 40,685 of NZ_JBEPEQ010000007.1, read as the reverse complement.
ACGGCGCAGCGCGATCGGATACCTCCCGCAGGACCCCCGTACCGGTGACCTGGAGGTGACCGGCCGGGACCGGGTCCTCTCCGCCCGGGGTCTCGACGTGCTGATGTCCCAGATGTCGGAGCTGGAGGCCCGGCTCGCCGAGGACACCGACGAGAAGCTGGTCCGTCGCTACGGCGTCCTGGAGGACCAGTTCGCCGCCCTCGGCGGGTACGCGGCCGAGGCCGAGGCGGCGCGGATCTGCGCCAACCTGGGACTGCCCGACCGGGCCCTGGCCCAGACCATCGGGACCCTCTCCGGCGGGCAGCGTCGCCGGATCGAGCTGGCCCGGATCCTGTTCCGGGACGCGGGGGAGAACGGTGGAGGCATCCTCCTGCTCGACGAGCCGACCAACCACCTCGACGCCGACTCGATCACCTGGCTGCGCGGCTTCCTCGCCAACCACAAGGGTGGCCTGATCGTCATCTCCCACGACGGGGACCTGCTGGACGCGGTGGTCAACAAGGTCTGGTACCTCGACGCCATCCGCAGCGTCGTCGACGTCTACAACCTCGGGTGGAAGGCGTACCTGGCGGCGCGGGAGACCGACGAGCGGCGACGTCGCCGGGAGCGGGCCAACGCCGAGAAGAAGGCCGGCGCGCTGAAGGCCCAGGCCGACAAGATGCGGGCCAAGGCCACCAAGACCGTGGCGGCGCAGAACATGGCCCGCCGGGCCGAGCGGCTCCTCTCCGGGCTGGAGGAGGTCCGCGTCGCCGACAAGGTGGCAAAGGTCCGCTTCCCGAACCCGGCGGCCTGCGGCAAGACCCCGTTGACGGCGTCCGGGCTGTCGAAGTCGTACGGATCGTTGGAGATCTTCACCGACGTGGACGTGGCAGTGGACCGGGGCTCCCGGGTGGCCATCCTCGGCCTCAACGGTGCCGGGAAGACCACCCTGCTGCGGATGCTCGGTGGCCTGCTCCCGCCGGACACCGGTGGGGTGCACGCCGGGCACGGGCTGCGGCTGGGCTACTACGCCCAGGAACACGAGACCCTCGACGTCCAGCGGACCGTGCTGGAGAACATGCGGGCCGCCGCGATCGAGCAGACCGACACCGAGCTGCGAAAGATCCTCGGTGCGTTCCTCTTCTCCGGCGAGGACGTGGAGAAGCCGGCCGGGGTCCTCTCCGGTGGGGAGAAGACCCGGCTCGCCCTGGCCACCCTGGTCTGCTCCGGTGCGAACGTCCTGCTCCTGGACGAGCCGACGAACAACCTCGACCCGGTCAGCCGGGAGCAGGTCCTCGACGCGATCGCCCGCTACCCCGGGGCGATCGTGCTGGTCACCCACGACGCGGGGGCGGTCGCCGCGCTCAAGCCGGACCGGGCGATCCTGCTTCCCGACGGCGACGAGGACGCCTGGAGCGATGACCTGCTGGAACTGGTCGAGCTGGCCTGAACCGACCGGCGGACGGTCACCGGGAACGTCACTCTATCGGGTACCTGACAATGCAGAGCGTGTCGGTTGGCGAAGAGTTGATATCTGGCGCATGATCGTTGGAGGCGGTCTAATAGGTGGGACCGTATCCGAACCGCACAGTCTGGGACGTGAGGAATCAGCATGGCAGCCACTGGCACAGCCACCAGCACTGAGAAGGGTCGCCGGATCGTCGGGGCCGAGCGTCAGACGCTCGCCAAGGACCTGGTAAAGCGGTACACCGGCGGCGAGAGCATCCGGGCGCTCGCGGCCTCGACCGGCCGCTCGTACGGCTTCGTCCACCGGGTGCTCACCGAGTCCGGGGTGCAGTTGCGTCAGCGGGGCGGTGCCCGCCGTCGCAAGAAGGCGTGACCCGCCCGGCATCGTCAAGCAACGCCCCCGGCGGGTAGCCCGGTGACAGCGGGCACCGACGGGGTACGCATCGACTGCGCCGGGCCGGTCGCGACGGTCACGTTGTGTCGGCCCGACGTACTCAACGCCCAGACCCCGGCGATGTGGCGGGCGTTGCGTGAGTTCTCCCGGGACCTGCCCGGTGACGTCCGGGTCGTCGTCGTACGCGGTGAGGGGCGGGCCTTCTCGGCCGGGCTGGACCGCGCGGTGGTCGGCACCACCGGACCCGGTTCGTTCGCCGAACTGGCCGGCCTGCCCGAGGCGGAGTGCGCCGACCGGATCGCCGAGTTCCAGGCGGCGTTCACCTGGCTGCACCGGCCCGACCTCATTTCGGTGGCCGCCGTGCAGGGGCACGCCGTGGGGGCCGGATTCCAGTTGGCCCTCGCCTGTGACCTGCGGATCCTCGCCGAGGACGCGCGCCTGTCCATGGCCGAGGTGACCCTCGGTCTGGTGCCTGACCTGGCCGGCACGAAACGCCTGGTGGACCTGGTCGGCTACGCCCGGGCGCTGGAGATCTGCGTCACCGGTCGGCGGATGGACGCCGCCGAGGCGGACCGGCTCGGCCTGGCCACCCTCGTCGTGCCCCCCGCCGACCTGGACGACACCGTTCGTGACCTCACCGCCGGGCTGCTGGCCCACCCCCGCGACGCCGTCGTGGAGATCAAGGCCCTGCTGGCCGGGGCGTCCGGGCGTACGCCGGCGCAGCAGCAGCGCGCCGAACGGGAGGCGCAGACCCGTCGGCTGCGCGACCTCACCGGCAGCGGCGAGTAGCCCGGCGCAGCCGGGTCGACCACCACTCGTACCACGGGGTGCGGGTGGGGTCGTTCGTGGCGCCGGGCGAGGTGAACGACAATCCGCCAGTGCCCGGGGGCGCGGGCCGCCGGGAACAGCCGGGTCGCCGCGGAAGTTGTCGTACTCGGCAGGAGAATCGACCCGACGGTCGCGACAACCCGGAGGTGACAGTGTCCCATTCGATGTCCGGCGGCGGCATGGGCAGCATGCTCCGGTCGATGCGCAACTCCGACGAGGTCTCCGCCCACCGGCTCACCCGTGGCACCGGTCGACGGATCGTGGCCTTCGCCGGGCCGTACCGGCGCGACATCGGGGTCTTCCTCGTCACCGTCGTCCTGGCCGCCGTCATCGGCGTCGCCACCCCGGTGCTCGCCGGTGACGTCATCAACACGATCAACCAGGGGGGTGCCGACGCCGGGGCGCTGGTGGTCCGGATCGCCCTGTTCATCGCCGGGCTGGCAGTGCTCGACGCGCTGCTCTCGCTGGCCCAGCGGTGGTACTCGGCCCGGATCGGCGAGGGGATCATCCTCGACCTGCGGACCCGGGTCTACGACCACGTGCAGCGGATGCCGTTGCAGTTCTTCAACCGGACCCAGACCGGCGCCCTGGTCAGCCGACTCAACAACGACGTGTTGGGCGCCCAGCGGGCGTTCACCTCGACCCTCTCCGGCGTGGTCAGCAACGTCATCCAGCTGGTGCTCACCGCCGCGGTGATGTTCACCCTCTCCTGGCAGATCACCGCCCTGTCGCTGGTGCTGCTGCCGATCTTCATCGTCCCGGCCCGGCGGGTCGGCCGCCGGTTGGCCGAGATCACCCGGGAGTCCTACGACCTCGACGCCAAGATGAACGCGACAATGACCGAACGGTTCGGCGTGGCCGGGGCGCTGTTGGTCAAGCTCTTCGGCGCGCCCGACGAGGAGGCCCGCCGGTTCGCCGGTCGGGCCGAGCGGGTCCGCGACATCGGCATCCAGTCGGCAATGTACTCGCGGACGTTCTTCGTGGCGATGATGCTGGTCGCCTCGCTGGCCCAGGCGCTCACCTACGGGCTGGGGGGCTGGCTCGCCGTCAACGACGCGGTGAGCGCCGGGACCGTCGTCACCCTCGCCCTGCTGCTCACCCGGCTGTACGGCCCGCTGACCGCGCTCTCCAACGTCCGGGTGGACGTGATGAGCGCCCTGGTCTCCTTCGACAGGGTTTTCGAGGTGCTCGACCTGCGCCCCGGCATCGAGGAGAAGCCGGACGCCGTCGAGGTGCCCCGGGCCGCCGGGCGGGTCGAGTTCCGTGACGTCCGGTTCCGCTACCCGAGCGCCGCCGACGTCTCCCTCGCCTCGCTGGAGGAGGTCTCCGCCCTGGAGCGGACCGTCAACGAGCCGGTCCTGCGTGGGGTGTCGTTCACCGTGGAGCCGGGCCAGATGGTCGCCCTCGTCGGGCCCTCCGGTGCCGGCAAGTCGACGCTGTCGATGCTGATCTCCCGGATCTACGACGTCACCGACGGGCAGGTCCTGGTCGGCGGCGTGGACGTCCGGGACGCCACGCTCGCCTCGCTGCGCGACGAGATCGGCGTGGTCACCCAGGACTCCCACCTGTTCCACGAGACCATCGCCGCCAACCTGCGCTACGCCAAACCCGACGCCACCGACGACGACCTCTGGGCGGCGCTGGCCGGGGCCCAGGTCGCCGACCTGGTCCGGGCGCTCCCCGACGGTCTGGAGACCACTGTGGGAGAGCGGGGCTACCGCTTCTCCGGCGGGGAGAAACAGCGCATCGCCATCGCCCGCCTCCTGCTCAAAGCCCCGTCGATCGTGATCCTCGACGAGGCCACCGCCCACCTCGACTCGGAGAGCGAGGCGGCGGTCCAGCGGGCCCTGTCGGTGGCGCTGACCGGGCGTACCGCGTTGGTGATCGCGCACCGGCTCTCCACGGTGCGCGACGCCGACCAGATCCTGGTGCTCGACGGGGGGCGAATCGTCGAGCGGGGCCGCCACGACGACCTGGTGGCCGTCGGAGGGCTCTACGCGGAGCTGTACCGGACCCAGTTCGCCGTCGCCGACTCGCCGAGCCCGTACGCCGACGCCACCGGTCCCGAGCCGTTGGTCACCACCGTGCCGTCGGTGAGCGGCTACGTGTCGGAGGCGCTGCCCCCGGCCGCCGCGAACTGACCTGTCGCGACCCGCAGGCGGGCGAACTCGGCTGCCAGCTCGGGGAGCTGGAAGTGCGCGTTGAGGCCGCTCGGGTTGGGCAGCACCCAGAGCCCGGCGTCGCCCAGCAGCTCCGGCTGTGGCCCGAAGCGGGCCCGGGGGCGGGCGAACCCCGTCCGGTAGGCGGTCACTCCCACCACCGCCACCCACCGGGGCCGGTGTCGGCGTACCTTCTCGGTGAGGATCGACGCCCCGTCGACCAGCTCCTCGGCGGCCAGCTCGTCGGCGCGGGCGGTGGCTCGGGCCGCCAGGTTGGTGATGCCCAACCCGTACCCGAGCAGGGTTTCCTGCTCACTCGGGGGCAGCTGGTACGGGGTGAACCCGCTGCGGTGCAGGGCCGGCCAGAACCGGTTCCCCGGCCGAGCGAAGTGCAGTCCGGTGACGGCCGACCAGAGCCCGGGGTTGATCCCGACGAACAGCACCGTCAGGCCGGGCCCGATGACGTCCGGGATGGTCCGGTCGACCGCCGCCGTCAGGTCCTCCCGGCTCGGCCTGCGGGCCGGCACCGACCCCCGTTCGGAGTGTCCGCTCTCCATGGCGGGGATCCTGCCGCATCGGGACGGTAGGTGTCGCGTCAGGGGGCGGGGGGTCGGGGGGCCGCCCGGAGCAGGCGTACCCGTCCGGCGAACCCGACGGCGACGGCCCCGGCGGCCCGGCCCAGCGCCGGGAACCGGCGGGGGCGGGGGGTCGTGTGCCCGTCGTACCGACCTGTCGCCTCCCGGGCGGCCAGCTCGTCGGCGCCCAGGGTCGGCAGCTGTGCCCGGTCGCGCAGGTGACGGGCGAAGTCCCAGCCGTCACGCAGCCCGCCCTGGGTCGGCCGTCGGGCGGCCCAGTCGGTGAAACTCGGCACCCACAGGGCTCCGAGACCGGCGGCGAGCAGGGGCCAGTGTCGAGCCACCTCCCCGGCGCGCTTGCGCAGCAGGGCGGCGCGGGCCGCCTCCCACGGTGCCGACCGGAACCCGGGCGGGACGGGACCACCCGTCACCAGCGCCGCGACCAGGGCGGCCTGTCGGGCGGCGAGGTCGTCGGCCCCGGACCCGCTCACGTGATCACCGGGTGGCCGGCGGCGGTGGCCAGCGCGTCCAGTTCGGTACGGAGGTCGGCGGCGGGCGGGTACCGTCCGTCCCGTTCGAGGAGCAGCGGGGGACGGCTCCGGCGGGCGCAGAGCTCGCCGACCAGGTCGAGCACCGCCGACGGGAGCGGGTCGGTGTGCGTGTCGTGGTAGAAACCCCCGTCCTCGGCACCCCCGGCGACGTGCACGTACGCGATCCGGTCCAGGGGAAGCCGATCCAGGAGCGCCACCGGGTCGGTGCCCCTGTTGCGGGCGTTGGCGTAGACGTTGGCGAGGTCGAGCAGGAGCAGCGCCCCGGTCTGGTCGAGGATCTCGGTCAGGAACGCCGCCTCGTCCAGCTCGTCGTCCGGCCAGTCGAAGAGCGCCGCTATCGGTTCCAGGGCGATCGGCACCGGCAGGTCGGCCTGGGTCCGTCGGACGTTGGCCACGGTGGCCGCCACCGCCGCCCGGGTGCGGGGCAGCGGCAGCAGGTGCCCTGCCTCCAGTCCACCGGCCCGGACGAAGGCGACGTGTTCGCTCACCAGGGGAGCGCCGGTCCGCTCGACGGCCCGGACGAGTCGGGCCACCCGGTCCGCCTCGACCGGCTCCGCGCCGCCGAGGGAGAGCCGGACGCCGTGCGGCACCACGACGACGCCGTCGTCGCGGAGGGTGTCCAGGCCAGGGGGGAGCGGACCGGTGGGCGGGATGCTCTCCGCGATCACCTCGACGAACCGGAGGCCCGGCAGCTCGGCGACGAAACCGGCGATCTCCGGCCGCCACCCGATGCCCACCCCGGCCAGGCCCGTGCGGACGGTCGGCTGGGCCGCGCCGGTCACCCGCCGCACCCGCCCCCGCCACCACCACAACCGCCGCCGCCTCCTCCGCCACTGCCACAACCGCTTCCGGCGTCACCGCCGCCGCCTCCCGAGGAGGTGGCCCCGGAGGCCGCCCCTTCGCGTTGGATCTCGGCCTGCTCGGCGAAGGCCGGGTCGAAGGCCCAGAGCGCCGCGGTGCCGTAGAGGGCAACGCCCATGGACGCGCTGCTGGACCCGTAGGTGGTGTACGAGGGCGTGGAACCGGGGGATAGGTGACGGTGCTTCTGGCGCTGGACGCGCAGCGTGGCCTTCGCGGCCCGGGTCTGCCAGGGAGCCCGGGTGAGGACGACGGCGGCCACGACGGCGACCGGGATGCCGAGGAGGAGGTATCCGACCGGCCGGTCGTTGGCGAGCCCGGCGACGAGACGGACCAGGCCGACCAGCGCCAGGGCCATGAGCAGGTACGCGCCGAGCCGCAGACGGTGGCGTTGGGCCTGGGTGAGGATCAGGCCGCGCTCCTGGAGAGCGGTCCGCAGGTGCTCCAGTGCGTCGATCACCTGCACCTCCCGGCCCAGGAGACGAGGGGCTCGCCGCCGTTGCGCCGCGTGGAACACGGCCCGGTCCACCGGGGTGAGGCCGGCCGGTGGGTCGCCGACGGCGCGGAGCCGCCGGTCCGGGGTGACGTCGACTGTGCCACTGGCTCGGAGACCCGTCAGGGCGGTCCAGACGACGAGTTTCTCGCCACCGTTGAGGTAGGCGAGCTGCTGGGCGTCGAGCGGCTGGTGGAGCTGACCGTAATGTCCGTCGAGGAGATAGTGCCTGTGGATCACGGAACAGACGATCGTGACGACGACCGCCGACAGGTAGATCCCGAGGAACACCGGGCCGGGGATGCCCCAGGTGTCACCGGGTGCGGCTAGGACGGTCATGCTCGGCTCCCGAAGCTCGTGCGCGGTGCGTTGGCACCAGTGTGGAGCAGTCACGCCACAGGCCGGATCCACCGCTGGGTGGAGATGGCTGTCCGCCTCGCGACGGTCCTCAGCGGCGGCGGACCGCCTCCTCGACGAGGTCGAGGACGCGGCCGAGGTCACCGGCGGGGCGCCCCATCGCCAGGTGCAACACGAGCCCGTCGTACGCCAGCTCCAGGAACTGGGCCAGCACGTCGATGGGTACGTCCTCGCGCAGCACCCCGGCGTCGCGTTGGCGGGCCAGCCGGTCCCGGGTCGCCTCGGCGATCGCCGCCGAGCGTTCGGCCCACCGGCGGGCGAAGGCCGGATCGGTCCGCAGTCGTCGGGACACCTCCAACTGGCTGCCCAACCAGCCGGTGGTGTCCGGGGAGACCGCTCGGGCGAGCAGGTCCCGCATCACCTGGACCAGACCGTTGCGGGCGACCGTCTCCACCATGGCGGCCGCGTCGTCCTCGGCGACGGCCAGGAAGAGGGAGTCCTTGTCCCGGAAGTGGTGGAAGATGGCGCCCCGGGAGAGCCCGGTGGCCTCCTCCAGCCGTCTGACCGTGGCACCCTCGTAGCCGTGTCGGGCGAAACAGGCCCGGGCGGCGGCCAGGATCTCCTGGCGCCGGGCGTCGAGCTGGTCCTGGCTTACTCTGGGCACGGGTCGATCGTGTCAGGTGCCGCAGGCCGGTGCAAACCGTACGTACGGCTTGGAGTCCGCCGGTGGCGACCGGTGCACGGGGCGGCGTCGACGGACCACTGTGGGCTACCCGGCACTGTTCGCCGAGCTGTACTGTCCCGTACCCTTCGGCGGGTGCCGTTGCTCCTGCTTGATCTGGAGAACACCCTCCTCGACCGGACCGGGTCCTTTCGTGCCTGGGCGCGGCGTTTCCTCGACGACGTCGGTGCCCCGGCCACCGACCTGGACTGGCTGCTCTCCATCGACGCGGACGGGCTCACCGACCGGTGGGACCTCGCCGACGCCATCCGTGACCGGTACGGCCTGCTCGTGCCCGCCATCGACCTGGTGGAGGAGCTGCGCGAAGGTCTGTTGACGCACACCCGCCTCGACCCCCTCGTCGCCTGTGCGCTGCGCATCGCCGACGACGTGGGGTGGGTTCCGGTGGTGGTCAGCAACGGCACGGTACGCCACCAGGAGGACCTGATCCGACGCACCGGGCTGGACCGGTACGTCGCCGACTGGGTGATCTCCGAGGCGGCCGGGGTCAGCAAACCCAACCCGCGGATCTTCGCGTTGGCCGCCCAGCGGGTGCGGATGCCGTTGCGGGGTGCCTGGGTGATCGGTGACAGCCCGGAGTCCGACATCGGCGGGGCCACCGCCGTCGGCCTGCCCAGCGTCTGGCTGCACCGGGGCCGGACCTGGGCGGACTCCCGGTTCGCGCCGACCCATGTCGCCGGTGGTCTGATCGCCGCCGTCGCCGTGGTGATGGGCGGCTGAGCGGGGCCGGTGACGTCGGGTCCGGGGTGCGGTTAATCCGTTGCCCGCTCGGCCGGTCCCGGACAGGATGGGCGGCACGCGTGCGTACGCGTCCGGGTGTCGCCCGGTCGAGTGGTGAGGAGGTCGGTCATGGCCGTCTTTGCAGGGTTCCTCCACCCGCCCTCACCCGTCTCGACCAAGGGATCACCACCGACGTGCGCGAATCACACGACCTTCCGGCGCGGGAGCGCCGTACCCGCGGCCGGAGCCGCTTCGACGACGAACAGCCCTTCCTGAGGCGCGGTCGGGCCGCCGACCACGGCCCGACCGAGCAGGACGACACCGCCGACCCGGAGGCCGGGGACCCCTGGTCCTCCTGGGACGCCGCAGTACACGGTCCCGAGCCGTACCCCGACTGGCTGGTCACCGACCTCGCCGCCCGGGACACCGAACTCGGCGTCCTCAAGTCCGGCAAGGAGGCCGACGTCCACCTGGTCCGCCGGGGTGTGCCGGACACCGACAGGTCCTGTCTGCTGGCCGTGAAGCGGTACCGGGACAGCCACCACCGGCTCTTCCACCGGGACGCCGGTTACCTGGAGGGGCGGCGGGTCCGCCGGTCCCGGGAGAACCGGGCGATGGCCGGCCGGACCGCCTTCGGTCGCCAGCTGATCGCCGGCCAGTGGGCCGCCGCGGAGTTCGCGGTGCTGACCCGGCTCTGGGAGATCGGGTCGCGGACCGGCGCGGTACGGGTGCCGTACCCGGTCCAGCTGCTCGGCACCGAGCTGATGCTGGAGTTCGTCGGCGACGCCGAATCGGGGCAGGCCGCACCCCGCCTCGCCCAGCTGCGTCCCGACCCGGACTCGGCGCGCAACCTCTGGACCCAGCTGGTGGACGCGTTGCTGGTCCTGGCCCGGGCCGGGTACGCGCACGGTGACCTGTCGCCGTACAACCTGCTGGTGCACGACGGGCGGCTGGTGCTGATCGACCTGCCGCAGGTGGTGGACGTGGTGGCGAATCCGCAGGGGCCGGAGTTCCTGGCCCGCGACGTCCGGGTCGTCGCCGCCTGGTTCGCCGCGCGGGGGCTGCCCCCCGACGAGGTGGATCCGGCCGGGTTGACCGAGGTGCTGCTGGGGGAGGCGGGTCTGCGCTGACCACAGCGGTCCCGGTGACTACTGGAGGTACCGCTCGACCTCGGGAACGGCCCGGGTGCCCTGGGCGTCCGGGTCGCCGTGGGCCTGCCGGGCGGCCCGCCGCCGGCGCAGCAGGTCCCAGCACTGGTCCAGCGACTCCTCCAGGGCGCGGAGCCGGTCCCGGTCGTCCTCGGTGCCCGACTCCCTGGTCTGGGCCGTGGAGCGCAGCCGGTGCTCCTCGTCGACCAGCTCCGAGATCCGGTTGAGAATGCTCTTGTCGTCCATCTCCTGAGCGTGGCACAGCGGGGCCTGACACGTCGGCTGGACGCCGATCCCAACGGTGCCGCCCGGTCGGAGGCAGCGGTGCCGACGGGGCCGTCCCGGTCCCGGTGCCGATTCCGGTCCGGCCGTGGTGACCAGGAGGTCGCCCGGCCGGGCGGGACCGGCCGACTCCCCGTGCCGACAGCACGTCCATAATGGATGATCGGGTGGGCGGCGGATGGTGCCGACACCCGGGCCCACAGCCGCCGCCGGCCGTGCCGGGCCGTACCCGGTCCGGGCCGACCGCCGGGTACGCCCCGGACCGGCCGACCCGCACGCCAGCCCGGGAGAAGAGGACGACCAGTGGTACAGCAGACCGTTCAGAGCGCAGACCTCGCCTGGCTACTCGACGACCTTGTCGGTCGGGTCAAACAGGCCGAACACGCCGTCGCGCTCTCCGCCGACGGCCTGTTGATGGCCTCCTCGACCGGATTGGGACGCGACGACGGCGAACACCTGGCCGCCATGGCCGCCGGCATCCAGAGCCTGGCCCGGGGAGCCGGCAAACGGTTCGGTGGCGGGCGGGTCCAGCAGACCATCATCGAGATGCAGACGTCCTTCCTCTTCGTCACGGCGGCCGGGAACAACGCCTGTCTCGCCGTACTCGCCTCCGAGGACGCCGACGTCGGGCTCATCGCGTACGAGATGGCGATGCTGGTCACCCGGGTCGGCCGGTACGTCAACACCCCGTCCCGGCAGGCCGAGCTCCCGGCCGAGGGGCGGTAGCCGACGGTGACCGTCAACGGGGGAGCCGAACCGGACCAGTGGGTCGACGAGCAGGCGGGGTCGGTGGTCCGCCCGTACCTGCTCACCAGGGGCCGGGCCCGGCCGGTCGCCGGGACCTTCGACCTGATCTCGCTGGTGACGGCGAAGCGGCCGACGGCCGGTACCAGCGCTGCCGGGCTCGGCCCCGAGCACCAGACGATCATCGAACTCTGCCAGCGGGTGCAGTCGGTCGCCGAGATCGCCGCCCACCTCGACCTGCCGGTGGGGACCGTACGGGTCTTCCTCGGCGACCTCGTGGCCGGTGACCTCGTCCGGGTCCAGCAGCCACGCATCCCGGCCGACCCTTCCGACGACAGCATCTTTGAGGCGATCATCAATGGACTACGGGCACTCTGAGCGACCTGCGGACTCGGCACCGCTCCCCACGGCGGTCAAGATCCTGGTCGCCGGCGGCTTCGGCGTGGGCAAGACGACGATGGTCGGCGCGGTGAGCGAGACCAGGCCGTTGCGCACCGAGGAGGTGCTGACCGCCGGCGGTGCCGCGGTGGACGACCTGTCCGGGGTGGAGGAGAAGACGACCACCACCGTGGCGATGGACTTCGGCCGGATCACCATCAGCGACGACCTGGTGCTCTACCTGTTCGGCACTCCGGGACAGGACCGCTTCTGGTTCGTCTGGGACGAGCTGACGTTGGGTGCGCTGGGGGCGGTGGTCCTCGCCGACACCCGGCGGCTGGCCGACTGCTTCCCCTCGGTGGACTACTTCGAGCGGCGGGGGACGCCGTTCCTGGTCGCTGTGAACTGCTTCGAGGGGGCCCGCCGGTTCGAACTCGACGAGGTCAAGGCGGCCCTCAACCTCGACCCCGAGGTGCCGGTGCTGCTCTGCGACGCCCGGCAGCGCTCCTCCGGCAAGCAGGTGCTGATCGCGTTGCTGGAGCACGCCAAGAAACTCCGGGCGCAGGCGTCGTCCTGAACGCGGGACGGGTCCCCCGGTGACCGAGGGACCCGACCCGTCGTGCGTTCTCGTTCAGTTGGCGATCATGCGCCGCAGGACGTACTGCAGGATGCCGCCGTGGCGGTAGTAGTCCGCCTCACCGGGGGTGTCGATCCGGACCACCGCGTCGAACTCCACGCCGCTGTCCGTGGTGACCTTGACCGTACGGGGGGTCCGCCCCTCGTTCAGCTCGGTCACCCCGGAGACGGCGAAGGTCTCGGTGCCGGTCAGACCCAACGACTCGGCGGTCTCGCCGGCCGGGAACTGCAGGGGCAGGACACCCATGCCGATCAGGTTCGACCTGTGGATCCGCTCGTACGACTCGGCGACGACCGCCTTCACGCCGAGCAGCATGGTGCCCTTTGCCGCCCAGTCCCGCGACGACCCTGAGCCGTACTCCTTGCCGGCCAGCACCACCAGTGGGATGCCCGCCTCCTGGTACGCCGTCGAGGCGTCGTAGATCGAGGTCTGCTCGCCGGTCAGGTGGTTGACGGTGAACCCACCCTCCACCCCGGGGACGAGCTGGTTGCGCAGGCGGATGTTGGCGAAGGTGCCCCGGATCATGACCTCGTGGTTGCCCCGGCGGGAGCCGTACGAGTTGAACTCGTGGCGCGGCACCCCGTGGTCGGCGAGGTACTTCCCGGCGGGGGAGTCCGCCTTGATCGCACCGGCTGGGGAGATGTGGTCGGTGGTGACCGAGTCACCGAGCTTGGCCAGGACCCGCGCCGAGTCGATGTCGGAGACCGGCGACGGCTGGAGCCCCATGCCCTCGAAGTACGGGGGCTTGCGGACGTAGGTCGACTCGCCGGCCCAGGCGAAGGTGTCCCCGGTCGGGGTGGGCAGCGACTGCCACCGCTGGTCACCGGCGAACACGTCGGCGTAGGCGGCACTGAACCCGGTCGCGCCGATCGCCGAGGCGACGACGTCCTGGATCTCGGCGGTGTTGGGCCAGATGTCGCGCAGGAAGACCGGGTTGCCCTCGGTGTCCTCGCCGAGCGGCTCGTTGGCAAGGTCGATGTCCATCGTGCCGGCGAGGGCGTAGGCCACCACCAGGGGCGGGGACGCCAGGTAGTTCATCTTGACGTCCGGGTTGATCCGGCCCTCGAAGTTGCGGTTGCCGGAGAGCACCGAGACGACGGCGAGGTCGTTGGAGTTGACGGCGGCGGAGACCTCCTCCGGCAGCGGGCCGGAGTTGCCGATGCAGGTGGTGCAGCCGTACCCGACCAGGTTGAAGCCGAGCTTGTCCAGGTAGGGGGTGAGGCCGGAGCGGTCGTAGTAGTCCATGACGACCTTGGAGCCCGGGGCCAGGGTGGTCTTCACCCACGGCTTGCGGGCCAGCCCCTTGTCGACGGCGTTGCGGGCCAGCAGGGCGGCACCGATCATCACCTGCGGGTTCGAGGTGTTGGTGCAGGAGGTGATGGCGGCGATCACCACCGCGCCGTGGTCCAGTTCGTACTCCACGCCGTCGGTCCCGGTGACCCGGATCGGGTTGCTCGCCCGGCCCCCGGACCCCGCCGCGGCCCTGGTCAGCTCCCGGGGGGCGTCGGCCGGGTCGTTGACCGTGTTGGCCGGGGCGTCGCTGGCCGGGAAGGACTCGGCGCTGGCCTCGTCGGCCGGACCGGCGGCGCCGAACGGCTTGCCCTGCTGGGGCACGCCGGGCTTGCGACCCGGGTCGCCACCGGTCTCGTCGGCGGCCACGTAGTCGGTGAGCGCCGCCCGGAACAGCGTCTTGGCGCTGCCCAGCGGCACCCGGTCCTGCGGGCGCTTCGGCCCGGCGAGGGAGGGCTCGATGGTGCTCAGGTCCAGTTCGAGACGCTCGGAGTACTCCGGCTCGGCGGCCGGGTCGTGCCAGAGGCCCTGCTCCTTGGCGTACGCCTCGACGAGCGCCACCTGCTGCGGGTCCCGGCCGGTCAGCTCCAGGTAGCGCACGGTCTCGGCGTCGATCGGGAAGATCGCCACGGTGGAGCCGTACTCCGGGGACATGTTGCCGATGGTGGCCCGGTTGGCCAGCGGTACGGCGCTCACACCGGGGCCGTAGAACTCGACGAACTTGCCCACCACCCCGTGCTTGCGCAGCATCTCGGTGATGGTGAGGACCAGGTCGGTGGCGGTGGTGCCGGCGGGCATCTCACCGGAGAGCTTGAACCCGACGACCCGGGGGATCAGCATGCTGACCGGCTGGCCGAGCATCGCGGCCTCGGCCTCGATGCCGCCGACGCCCCAACCCAGCACACCGAGGCCGTTGACCATGGTGGTGTGGGAGTCGGTGCCGACCACGGTGTCGGGGTAGGCCTGGCCGTTGCGCTCCATGATCGTACGGGCCAGGTACTCGATGTTGACCTGGTGCACGATGCCGGTGCCCGGCGGGACGACCTTGAACTCGTTGAACGCGCTCTGGCCCCAGCGCAGGAACTGGTAACGCTCCTTGTTGCGCTCGTACTCCAGCTCGACGTTGCGCTCGAAGGCGTCCTCGCGGCCGAACAGGTCGGCGATGACCGAGTGGTCGATGACCAGCTCGGCCGGGGCGAGGGGGTTGACCTTCGTGGCGTCGCCGCCGAGGTCACGGACCGCCTCGCGCATGGTGGCCAGGTCGACCACGCACGGTACGCCGGTGAAGTCCTGCATCAGCACCCGTGCCGGGGTGAACTGGATCTCCACGCTCGGGTCGGCGGTCGGGTCCCAGCCGCCGAGCTGCCGGATGTGGTCGGCGGTGATGTTCGCGCCGTCCTCGGTCCGCAGCAGGTTCTCCAGGAGAATCTTCAAGCTGTACGGCAGCCGGTCGTGACCGTCCACCTTGCCGATCTTGAAAATTTCGTAGCTCGCGTCTCCGACGCGTAGCTGGGTCTTCGCACCGAAGGTGTCGAGGCTCGCCACGTCGTACTCCTTCACACCAGCGACCGTGAGTAGTCCTGAGCAGTCTGTCGCACCGGCCGGGGCGCCGCCGAGGTTAGGCGACACTTACCGCCCGACACGCTCTCTACAAAACCGTACGTCCGTCTTGCTATTGGCGCAACCTCGGCCCCACCCTGCGGGACGGGCCGGGTGCCATGATCCACGACCCGGTAGCCGGTCGGCCCGGCGGTGACCCGCGGACACGACGAAGGGCCGACCCCGGACGGGGTCGGCCCTCACGTGCGTGCCGGTGGCTCAGTGGATGTAGCCGCGGGTGGCGATCCAGTCGGCCAGGTCCTCGACGTCCATCTTGTAGCTGGCCTGGGCCGGGTCGGCGGAGTCGGCGATGGTCACCGTCGCGCCCTCGTCGGAGTACCCGACCACGCTGATGTAGTGGCCACCCTCGAAGGAGTGGGCGGTGCCGTCGGTGTCGGTGGCGGTGCCGGCGATGTTCGCCACCACGGCCCGACCCTCGTCGACGGTCCGCACGATGTCGGCCCGCAGCCGGTCGGTCTGCCTGTCGTCGGCCTTGCCACTGCTGATCTCGACACTGCGGTAGGTGTCCTTGCCGGTGTGCTTGTTCATCACGGGGGTGATGTCGTCGACCGAGTCGGTGCCGGCCTCGGTGGTCCGCATCTCCTTGGCCATCTCGTCCACGGAGATGTTCTTGCCCAGCACGCTCAGGGCGTTACGGGCGGCGGCGGGACCGCAGTAGTAGAAGTTGGGCTGGGCCTCGTACCGGACGTCCAGCTCACGCTCCCCGCCGGGGCGACGCTCGGTCTGCACGGCGGCGGTGGCCCGCCCCTGCTCGGGGGCGGCGTAGGCGGCGGTCACGGGGCCCGCGATGGCACCGCCGGTGAAGGCGAGGCCGGCAGCGGTCAGGGCAGCCTTACGAAGCAGAGTGGTACGCATGATGAATGGTTCCTCTCTGTCGGGGGTGCGCGGCACGCCTCGCGGGGGAGCGGGCGGTGCCGTCCTGCGGGGGAAGGTTCGGGGGAGGTGCCCGGCGGCTCGGCCTGCTCGGGCGTCCGGGGATGTGTAACGCCCCGGGGGGTGGTCGCATTCCGGCGGGGGGTGTCCGGCCCGGGCCGCAGGGGCTGGGTCGGTGTCGCCGGGGGAGCGGGGCGGCCCGTGGACCGCTCGGGTATGCCGGTTACAACGCCCCGCCCCCCACAGCGATTCCGTCCCGGTGGTGACCCCGACCACCCGGAGAACCCCCCGGCGTAGGCGATACCGGACATCCGGCCGGGCTTGCGTGGGGGTGCCCGACCGGACCGGTGGGATCCGCCGCCATGACCGGTTTCGACCCGGCCGGGCGGTGACTGTCAGTGGGCGTAGCCCCGTCCGGCCATCCAGCGGGCCAACTCCTGCACTGTCATCAGGTAGGAGGCGCGGGCCGGGTCGGCGGAGTCGGCGATCGTGACGAGGCGGCCACCCTCGGCGTACCCGACCACACAGACGTAGTGGCCGAACGCGAAGGTGTGCCGGGTGCCCGAGGTGTCGGTGCCGGTGCCGCCGGTGTTGGCCACCACCGCCCGCCCCGCCGAGACGGTCCGGACGACGTCGGCCCGCAGGGTCTCGATCAGAGGTGACGCCACCGGCCCGCCGGCGATCTCGGTGATCCGGTACGTCCCGTCCCCGAACTCCCTGTTCAACACCGGTACGACGTCGTGCAGGGACCCGGTGCCGGCCTCGGTGGTGCCCAGCTCCCGGGCCAGGGTCTCCTGGTCGACCACTGTGCCCCGCACACTCAGGGCGTGCCGGGTGGCGGCGGGTCCGCAGTAGAAGAAGGTGGCCTGAGCCTCGTACCGGATGTCGACCCCACCGGCGGCCTGCGGCCGACGTCCGGTCTGGGTCGGGATGGTGGGGCTCTGGACGGCGGGGCTGGGGTGCCCGGCGTCCTGGGGGGTGGCCACCGGGACGGCTACGGCGCCGTCGGTGGTGCCAGGTGGGTTCCTGCTGGGGTCGAGGACCACGGCGACTCCTCCCGGTCGGGGATGCGACACCCGGGCCGGGGGGCGACGGGGGTCGGGCAGGGGAGTGCGGAGGCCGACGCGTCGATGCGGGCATCCGGCAGGTGCAACACCCCTGCCTCCCGTCGCCATTCCGCCACGGGAGACCCCCGGCGGATCAGGAGGTGGGGGCCTCGCCGGTGGGGTCGGCGGAGGTGACCGCCGCGTGCCGGCTGCGCAGCCGGTCCCGGATCTCCTCAGGGGTGTACGCCCTGCGCCGCCGCTCGGCCCGGGCGATGACCACTCCGGAGGCGGCGACCCCCGCGAGACCGGCCAGCCCGAGCACCTTCCACCACCGCACCCGTTGCCGCATCGGCCTAGGGTAGACGCCGATGGGTGACCGAACCACCAGGGGAGCACGGGCGGCATGAGCATCAGCCTGGACGAGGCCGTGGAACTGACCCGTACCGGCGACGTGTGGGTGTTCCGGGGGCGCAGTGTGCCGGACCGTGCCATCCAACTGACCACGAACAGTCCGGTGAACCACGTCGGGATGGCGGTGGTGCTCGACGACATGCCGCCGCTGATGTGGCACGCCGAACTGGGCAGGTCGCTGCCGGACATGTGGACCGGCACCCACCACCGTGGCGTCCAGCTGCACGACCTGCGTGACGCCGTCTGCGTCTGGGCCAACCGGTACGGCCAGCGAGCCTGGTTGCGCCAACTCGAACCATCGGCGGACGAGGAGATGGAACAGGCCGTACTGCGGACTGTCGCCCGCCTGGACGGCACCCCCTTCCCCTCCACCGCGCAGCTGGCCTGGCGGTGGTTCCGGGGTCGGGTGCCGGCCGTCCGGATGCCCGCGATCCGGGTGCCGGTGCTGGGACGCCGGGCCGACCCGCCGCAGCCCCCGCCCGCCGGGTCCCCGCCGGAGACGCCCGGGGAGGTCCCGGTCGGTGACGCCACGTTGGAGACGGCGTACTGCGCCGAGGTGGTCGCTGTGACCTACGAGGCGATGGGGCTGCTCCCGGCCGGGCGTCGACCGAACTGGTACGACCCGGGACGGTTCTGGAGCGGCGACGACCTCGGCCTCGACGGAGGTGCCCAGCTGGGCAGGGAGATCGAGGTACGGGTTCCGCCACGCTGAGCCGGGCCTGCGCTGTGTGACGCGGGGCGGGACGTTTGACGCGGGGGCCGGACGGCAATTGCAGTGTCGTGACAGCCTCGACCGATCTCGACACCCTCACCGACTTCTTCGACAGGTACGGCGTCGCGCTGACCACCGGCGACGTGGCGTCCGTCGCCGCCTGCTACGCGTTGCCCGGGCTGGTGGTCGCCGACACCTACAGCTTCTCGTTCAGCACCCCGGCGGCGGTGGCGCTGTCCTTCGTCGGTGCCGCCCCCGACTACCAGGAGCACGAACTGATCGCGGCGAACGCGGTCATCGAGGACGTGCAGCAGGTCTCGGCCCTGTTGACCGAGGTGGCGATCGAGTGGGAGTTCCTGGACACCGCAGGTCGGCGGGTGCCCGGTGAGCACTACCGCTACCTGTTGCGCCAGACCGACACCGGGCCGCTGATCTGCACCGTCATCCGGACCGGGTGACGTCGGTCCCACCGGGGACGGCGGCGGGACACTCCACTGCGGACCACCACGGAGACTCCACTGCGGAGCCCGGACGGCCCGGATTCGGTGGAACGTATCGACCCTGCCACTTTCCGACAATGCCCACGATCGTTACGCTCTCCGGACGGGACCGACCGGGGAGGGTTATGTCCGGCATGCGCGGTGGTCAAGATTCGGTTCGTACCGGAGTCGTGGCGTCCTCGCCCTGGATCGTGGTGTCGGTCGGCGTCGTCGTGATGGTGGTGCTCTTCGGGGTGGCGTCCTGGTCCGGTCAGGGCCGAGGGCCCGACGGGGAGGTCAGCTTCGGCTCGGCCGACAACACCGTCTCGTTCCCCGCGTTGCCCCCGTCGGAGGAGGAGTTCGCACCGGCCGCGCCGGAGGTGGTCGTCCGCACCCCCGCACCGCCGCCCGTCCCGGGTCTGTCGCCCCGCTCGACCGTGTCGAGGACGACGGAACCCCCGTCGCCGTCCCCGTCCCCGTCGTCGCCGAAGACGCCGCCCCGTACCGAGCGTGTCGAGGAGGGGGAGGCGGCCCGGCCGACCGAGCCGGACCAGATCACCACCCGTCCCGCACCACCCCGCCGGGCGACGATGACCGGGCGGTACCGGGTGACGAACAGCTACGGTGACGCCTTCATCGGCGAGGTGATGGTGACAAACACCGGCTCCGGTGACGAGGGTTGGAAGGTCAGGCTGGTCTTTCCCCGTGGCCGACTGGTCACGGCCTGGGTGGACGGGACCGAGCAGGGACGGGCCGGCATGGACGGTGGCGTCTTCACCTACGTCGGCGGCGTCGACCTGCCCCCCGGGGGCACGGCACCCCTGCGCTTCCACATCGAACGGACCACCACCGACCACACCCCGGTGAGCTGCACCGTCAACGGCGCGCCCTGCTCCGGTTCCTGACACCGCAGCCGTCCACCCCGGGCGCGGGCGGACGGGAACCGACCCCGCCGGAGGCGGCCGTGAAGGCCGCTCCCGACGGGGCCGGTGCCCCACTCAGCCGTTGGATCACCGGCCGTCCTGCTGGTACTCAGCCCTGGCAGTTGGCGATGTTGCCCAGCGGGGCGCAGTTCGCCGGGTTGTTCTTGAACACCCGCGACCGGATGTCCACTGTGACGCTGCCGGTCGGCCCGGCGTTGAAGTTGCCGCCGCCTTCGGCACCGGCCTGGTTCTCGGTGATGATGCTGCGCTGGATCACGACGGTGCCGGTCACACCGTTGTGGATCCCGCCACCGGTCTGGGTGGCCTGGTTGCGCAGGATCGCGGTGTCGGCAAGGGTCAGCACACCGTTGTTGGTGACGCCCCCGCCGAGCAGACCGGCGACGTTGCCGAAGAACGTGGTGCCCCGGTGCTCCTCGATCCGCTGCTCGATAGCCGAGCCCGCAACCTCGATCCCCTGGCTCTCCTCCTGCTTCTTCCCCTCTTCGTCCTTCTTCTGGTCGCCGCCGCGCTCGTCCTTCTTCTGGTCGCCGCCGCGCTCGTCCTTCTTCTGGTCGCCGCGCTCGCCCTTCTGGTCGCCGCGGCGCTCGCCGCCCTCACCGGCGCCCTTGCCGCCGGACTTCTCCGCGGTGCTGCCCTTGCCGGACTCGCGCTGGGAACCCTTGCCGTCCTCGCCCTTGCGCTCGTCGCCCTTGCCGGACTCGCTCTTGCCGTCCTCGCCCTTGCCCTTGCCGTCCTCGCCCTTGCCGGACTCGGACCGGTTCCCGCCGGCCTCGCTGGACCCGTTCTCGGACTGCTGGACCTGGTCGGTCGGCAACGTGGGTTCACCCGGCAGGACAGTGGTGGTCGTTCCGGGAGAGGTGAAGAGGCCACCGCCGGACAGGATCGCGGTGTTCTGCACGAACTTGACGTTGCGCAGCTGGAGGTCGGCGCCGGTGTTGCCGATGCCGCCGCCGTTGAAGGTGGCGATGTTCAGTCGGAAGGTGGTGTCGGTGACCGACCCGGAGCCGGCGGTGAGCTGGAGTCCACCTCCACTGCCGGCGGTCTGGTTGCCGACGAAGGTGCTCTCCCTGACCTGCACCGTACCGCCGGTGCTGGCGACCGCTCCGCCCCCGTTGGGTGCGATGCTGGAGGTCTTGTTCGCCTCGAAGTAGGTCTTCTCGACGGTCAGCGTGCCGGTGTTGGAGACGGCACCGCCGCTGCCCCCCGCGTTGTTCAGGGTCAGGCTGCTGTCCTTGAGGACCGTGGTGCCCAGGTTGGCGATCGCCCCGCCGACAGCTCCGCCCCCGGCGGCGTTGTTCTGGGTCAGCTTGACGCCGTTGAGCTCGGCCCGCCCGCCGGCCTGCACCAGAATGGCCCCACCGTCGTTCCCTCCGGTAACCAGACCGTTGCGCAGGGTGAGGTCGCTCAGGCGCAGGTTGCCACCGGGGCCGACCTGGAAGATGCGGAACAACGCCGGTGCCGCGCTCGGCAGGTCGAAGGCCCGCTCCAGGGACGAGTGCTCGCCCAGGATGGTGATGTCGGTGGTGATCGGGGGCAGCGCGTTGCTGCCTGTCGACGGGCCCGTTGTGGCGGTCCCGTTGCGCAGCTCGTACGTGCAGTCCCGGGCGAGCTTCAGCGTCCCGCCCAGGTGCTGGTTGGCCAGGTTGATCGCGGCGAACAGTTCGTTGACGTCGCACGGCACGTTCGTGACGTTCAGGACCTGGTCGCCGTCACCCTCGCGGCCGTTCTGGCCCTCGCCCCGGGCCGAGTCGTCCCGCTGGCTCTGCTGGCCGCCGAGGTCGTCGACACGGGTGACGGCACCGGCGTTGGTGGCCGCGACCAGGCCGAGGCTGACCACGCCGGTCAACCCGGCGATTCCGGTGGCGAGCCACTTCTTACGGCGGTTGCGCGCCGTCGGGTCGACGGCGTCGCTGGTGTTCAGGTGATTGGACATCGGAGCTCTCTGCCCTCTCCTTGTATTCAGACAAGGTCGCTCCGCCATGGCGAGGCGCCCCTTGGCTACAAATCGGTTGTAGCTGCTGAAAACCACCGTAGGAGAGCATCCCTCGCTTCGAGGGCATATACGAAAAAAGCCCACAACCGGGCATTTACCGCCTGGTTATGGGCGAGAGCGGGAGGAAAAGGCCGGTTCTCGGGAGATGCCGCGACCCGGCCGGGTACGGGTCGGGGCCCGTGCCACGGAGGGTCTCCGTCGGCATGGGCCCCGAGCTATGTGGATCAGCCGAGCACCGTCGGGGCGGTCTCGGCGCGGCTCGCCGGTACGGTCCGGCGACGGCAACCAACGGGTGGAGCAGAAGGACTGTCGTGTTCACGTCCTGAAACCCACCGTAGCGGGCGAATCGCCACTAGGCGGACTTAACCGAGGAAAGTCCGTATCGGGGGCGTACCTGCCGTCCGGGGACGAGCCGCCTGTCGGCGTCGGGTCACCCGGGCAGCCGGGGTCCGGCCTCCCGCTGCTGGGCCAACCAGGTCTCCACCTCGTCGGACCGACGCGGCAGCGCGGCCGACAGGTTCACCGCACCGGTCGCGGTGACCAGGACGTCGTCCTCGATCCGGACGCCCACCCCGCGCAGCTCCTCGGGGACCAACTCGTCCTCGGGCTGGAAGTAGAGCCCCGGCTCGACGGTGAGCACGTAGCCCTCCCCGAGCGCCCCGTCCCGGTAGGTCTCCCTGCGGGCGTTGGAGCAGTCGTGCACGTCGAGGCCGAGCATGTGACCGAAGCCGTGCAGCGTCCACCGCCGGTAGACCGACGACTTCTCGTCCATCGCCTCGTCCACGCTCACCGGCAGCAGCCCCAGGTCGGCCAGCCCCTCGGCGAGGACCCGCATGCAGGTCAGATGGACCTCCCTGAACGCCACCCCCGGCTTGACGGCGTCGATGCCGGCCTGCTGTGAGGCGTACACGATGTCGTAGACCTGGCGCTGCAACGGGGTGAACCGGCCGTCGACGGGCAGCACCCGGGTGACGTCGGCGGTGTAGAGGTTGCGCCCCTCCACCCCCATGTCCATCAGCAGCAGGTCACCCGGTCGGGTGGCACCGTGGTTGTGCACCCAGTGCAGGATCGTGGCGTGCTCGCCGGCCCCGACGATCGAGCTGTATCCGACGTCGTTGCCGTCGTGTCGGGCCCGCAGCGCGAAGACCCCCTCCAACAGCCGCTCGGAGACCGACCGGTCGGCCGGGAGGACCCGCGCCACGTCCTCGAACCCCCGGACCGTGGCGTCGATCGCCTCCTGGAGCTGGGCGATCTCCCACTCGTCCTTGACCAGCTTCAGCTCCGACACGGCGACGGCCAGCTCCCGGTCGCGGGCGGGCCGCCCCTCGGCGCGGGGACCGTCGTACTGGCGCACCCCGGCGTCGACCCGGTCGTCGAAGCCGCGCAGCACCCGGGTACGGGCCGGGGCGAGGTCGGCCAGCGCCGCCTCCAACTCGGTCAGGTCGGCGGTGGGCAGACCCAGCTCGGTGGACTTCTCGGCCAGTGTGTGCCGTCGGCCGACCCACAGCTCGCCGTGGCGGCTGCGGAAGAACTCGTCGGTCTGCCGGGACGACCGGGGTCGCATGTACAGGGTGGCGTCGTGCCCCGATCCGGTGGGCCGCATCACCAGCACGCTGTCCGGGTCGTGGTCACCGGTCAGGTAGACGAAGTCGCTGCCGGGGCGGAACGGATGGTCGGTGTCGTTGGCGCGTACCTTCTCCCCGCCGGTGGGGATGACCAGCGTCTCGCCGGGGAAGGCCGCGGAGAGCGCGGCCCGGCGCTTGGCGTGGTCGGGCGCCTGCGGCCGGGGGGCCACCGGGAGGGTGGTGTCCCGCCATCCCTGCCGCATGAAGGACAGGAAGGCCTCCGGGAAATCAGGGTCGTGCGATTCGGTGCCGTCGGTGGGTTCTCCACCGGTCCGCTCCTCGTTCATCAGTCCGCTCCCTTCCGTCGCCCACTGGTCCAGACGGTACCTGCGTGCGGGGGTGGGGTGGAGACCCTCCGGTGCCGCGACGGGGAGTCGCGGGCACGTGGAAAGATGGCGGCCATGTGCGGACTCCTGGCCTTCTTCAGCGCGAACGGCAACGCCGCCGCCCACCGCGACCACATCGCGGGGGCGTTGGAATGCCTGCACCACCGCGGACCGGACGAGACAGGGGTCGAGGTCATCGGCGACGCCACCGGCCACTACGCGGACGGGGTCTTCGCGCACAAGCGGTTGGCCATCATCGACGTGGCCTCCAGTCACGAGCCCCTGCCGTACGCGGGCGGCCGTTACCTGCTCACCTTCAACGGTGAGATCTACAACTACATCGAGCTGCGCGAGGAGCTGATCCGGCAGTACGGGGCACAGTTCGCCACCGCCGGTGACGGCGAGGTGATCGTCGCGGGCTACCACTACTGGGGCGAGCAGGTGCTCACCCGGCTGCGCGGTATGTTCGCCTTCGTCATCTGGGACCGCCAGGAACGGCGGGCCTTCGGTGCCCGGGACAACTTCGGCATCAAGCCCCTGCACTACCTGGAGACCGCCGACGGGCTCTACCTCGCCTCGGAGAAGAAGGCGCTGCTGCCGTTCGCCCAGTCCGCGTACGCCGGTGACGCCGGGATCGACACGGCGAACCTCAGCCACTACCTGACCCTCCAGTACGTGCCGGAGCCGGGGACCCTGCACAAGGGGATCAACCGGATCGGTTCGGGGGAGTACCTCTCCTGGGCACCGAACGGGCGACTGGACGTGCGCCGGTGGTACCGCCCGGTGTTCCGGCCCGCCCCGGTCGCCGACGAGCAGCGGCTCTACCACCAGATCCGGGAGACGCTGCGGGAGAGCGTCCGGATGCACATGCGCTCCGACGTGCCGGTCGGCTCGTTCCTGTCCAGCGGCATCGACTCCACCGCCGTGGTGGCGTTGGCGCGGGAGTTCAACCCGAAGATCCTCACCTTCACCGTCGGGTACGACGTCCCCGGCTACTCCGAGATCGACGTGGCCCAGGACTCGGCGCGGCACCTCGACGTGACCACCATCCCGACCAAGATCGGGCCGCAGGACATGATCGACGCCCTGCCGAAGATCATCTGGCACCTCGACGACCCGGTGGCAGACCCGGCGCTGGTGCCGCTCTACTTCGTGGCGAAGAAGGCCGCCGAGCACGTCACAGTGGTCCTCTCCGGCGAGGGGGCCGACGAGTTCTTCGGCGGGTACACCATCTACCGGGAGCCGCTCTCCCTCAGCAGCGTCAACGGCCTGCCCGGCGGGGTCCAGAAGGGGCTCCGGGCGGTCTCCCGGGCCATCCCGCAGGGCGTCAAGGGCAAGAGCTTCCTGGAGCGCGGCACCACCCCGCTGGAGGAGCGCTACTACGGCAACGCCCGGATGTTCACCGAGGAGGAGAAGCAGCACCTGCTGCGCCGCTACGACCCCTCGGTGCGCTACACCGACGTCACCGCCCCGATCTACGCCGAGTGCACCGAACTCGACGACGTCACCAAGATGCAGTACGTCGACCTGTACACCTGGCTGCGGGGCGACATCCTGGTCAAGGCCGACCGGATCTCCATGGCGCACTCCCTGGAGGTCCGGGTCCCGTTCCTTGACAAGGAGGTGTTCGACGTGGCGGCCACCATCCCGGTGGACCTCAAGCTCCCGCCGCGCTCGGAGGCCACCAAGTACGCCATGCGTCAGGCGTTGCAGGGCGTGGTCCCCCCGGCCATCGTCAACCGCAAGAAGCTGGGCTTCCCGACCCCGACCCGGGTCTGGCTGCGCGGGGAGATGTACGAGTGGGCCCGGTGGGTGCTGTCCAACTCCGGTGCCGGTGACCTGATCGACCTGTCGTACGCCATGCGGCTGCTGGAGGAGCACAAGCGGGAGGAGGCCGACCACTCCCGCAAGGTGTGGACCGTCCTGATCTTCTGCATCTGGCACTCGATCTTCGTGGCGAAGACCCTCGACCCGGGTATCCAGCGCAACCAGTCCGCCCTGCTCACCAAGCCGGTGGTCGGCTCGATGGTCCGCTGACCCGTCCGTCGTCCTGCGGCCCTACAGGCAGCGAACGAGGGGGCCGATCCCGTCACGGGAACGGCCCCCTCGGTCCGTCGTGGTGGACTCAGGTCACCGGCCGGTGCAGGTGACAGTGGGCAGTGCGCCCGTACCGCCGGCCACGAACCCGAAGCTGGTCCGTCCCTCCGGTGCGAGGGCGCCGTTGTGGCCCGCGTTGGCGACGGTGATCGTCGAACCGGAGAGGGTCGACGAGCCGTTCCACACGCTGTGGATCGTCTGTCCCGCCGGGAGGGTCCAGGTCGCCGACCATCCCGACCACGTGTTGGAGGTGTGGTTCATGATCTCCACCTCACCCTGGAACCCACCGGACCAGGTGCTGGTGACCTTGTAGACGGCCATGCAGCCGGCACCGTTGTTCGGGGGCGTGGTGGGCGGGGTGGTCGGGCCCGTCGTCGGCGGAGTCGTCGGCGGGTTGGTGGGAGGAGTGGTCGGCGGGGTCGTCGGCGGCGTGGTGGGCGGGTTGCCGCCCGAGCCGATCCCGGTGACCTCACCGTTGCCACCGTCGAAGGTGACGTCCGAGCAACCGAAGAAGTTCTCCTGGCTGTCCGAGCGGACCCAGCGGGAGTAGATGATGTGCCGGCCGCTCTTGTTGGCCGGCAGGTTCCCGCTGAAGTAGTAGTGACCGTCGTTGGTGCCGACAGCGCCGCGCTGCGGCGGGTTGGTCACCTGGAGGAACGGCTGCTCCTCCAGGTCGGACCAGGCCAGCGGCCGGGTCGGGCTCCAACTGTTCTTCGTGACGTAGAAGTAGAAGGTGCCCGGGTGGTGTGCCCAGTTGGAGTACTTGAACTCCATCCGGGCCCCGGCGGTCAGGTGGGTCAGCGGCCAGTCGTTACGGGCCGCGTCGTACCCGCTGAAACCGGTGTTGCCGCCGCTGCACAGCTTGCCGTCCGGGATGAAGCCGACAGTCCGGCCGTTGGCGTCGGAGCGCAGCACGCTGAACCAGTTGTACAGCGAGTTGGTCCCGCTGGTGTTGACGGCGGAGGAGCAGGCCGGATTGTTGGGCCTGATCTCACCGGTCTGACTGAGGCCGTCGCGCCAACACAGGTAGGTGCGGCTGCCCGGGGTCATGGCCGCGCCGTGCGCGGCGGCCGGGGAAGAGTGGATCACCACGGTGAGGGCACCGACGGCGAGGGTCACGGCCGCGGTGAGCAACGCAGCCGTACGGGAACGGTTCACGGAAGTTCTCCTGACTCGCGGAACGGCCGTCACCGACCGACCCGCTGACGAGCGGAATCGACGATCGCGTGACGCACCACAGCCCCGGTGGGGCCGGGCGAGCGTCTGTCGCGTCGGTCCGTCACACGGACCGGGTGCCCTCGCGTTGGCTCTTACCCGCGATCGGCGAACGCGGCAGCCCCCCGCGTCGTCCGACCACCCTCATCTCACCACGCCGAACCCCCCACGTGCAATAGCCTCACTTCGATGTGTCGGGGGTGATCGCCCACGTCAGGGGCGGCACAGCCCAGACCGGTGGAACCCCCGCCCCGGGCGCGGGGCGCGCCCGCCCCGACACCGGTACGGTGATCAAGACGCCGTCGGCCCCGACCGGCGGGCGGTACGGACGCGGTGCGGTGAAGGGACTCCGAATGGGACACGCGGTGGTGCTCGGCGAGGCACTTGTCGACCTGCTCGACTCCGAGCACGACGGAGCCCCCGTCTTCCGACAGGCGATCGGCGGCGGCCCCCTCAACGTGGCCGTCGGCGTGGCCCGCCTCGGAGGACAGGTCCAGTTCGTCGGCTCGCTCGGCGAGGACACCCTGGCCGACCGGATCCGGTCCTTCCTCACCGACGCCGGCGTCGGACTGGCCGGCACCGTCACCGTCGCCGCCCCGACCACCCTGGCCGTGACCACCTTCGCCGGTCCCGAACCCGACTTCCGCTTCTACGGCGACCCCCCGTCCTACGGGCTGCTCGAAGCCGACGCGCTCGACACCGACCTGGTCGCCGGGGCCGACGTCCTCTACGCCGGGTCGATAGTGCTGCTCTGCCCGGCGACCCTCGCCGCCGCCCGCCGAGCCTGGTCGCTCGCCGGTGGGCTGCGGGTCTTCGACCCGAACGTCCGCCCCCGCCTGCTCGACGGCCCCGACGCGTGGGACGCGCTGCGGGCGGTGGTCGCCGAGTTCGCCGCCGGGGCGAACCTGGTCAAGCTGAGCGCCGCCGACGCCGAACTGCTCTACCCCGGCCAGCCCGTCGAGTCGGTCGCGGCGTACCTGCGGGAACTCGGGGCGAAGGCAGTGGTGGTCACCCTCGGTGCGCAGGGCGCGCTGGTCGCCACCGGCACCGAGACGGTACGCGTACCCGCCCCGAAGATCGAGGCGGTGGACGCCACCGGGGCCGGTGACTCGGTGATGGCCGCGCTCGTCGCCGACCTGCTCGCCGACGGAGAACCCGCCGACCTCGCCGGATGGGCCGACCGGGTGGCCTTCGCCCTCCGGGTCGCCGCGGTGGTCTGCGAGTCCCCCGGCGGGGCGACGTCCATGCCCACCCGCCCCCAGGTCCACACCCGCTTCCCTGGGTAAGGAAGGGCCCCTTCTTAACGCCTCCGGTAGAGAAGGGCACCCCTTTCCCGTCACCCGCGCAGGCGATGCCGAGGTGGGCGGGTCCGGGGTGCGCGCGGGTGGGAGGTGCCCGGGTCAGTCTTCGCCGTCGAGGTGGCGGTAGCCCCGTCGGGCGGCGGTGAGGGCGGCACGGGCCCCGAAGGGGGCCTCCGCCGCGACCCGCTCCGGCGGGGCCCCGGCGGTGTGGGCGGACCGGATCAGCCAGGCCAGCTCGGCGAGCCGGCTGTGCTGCTCCTGAACGAAGGCCACATCCACCGGATCCCCGTGGCCGGGGACGACGAGCGTCCCCGGGGTGCTCGACCGGAGCAGGTCGGCGACCGCCTCCGGCCAGTGCAGGGGGTACGAGTCCGCGAAGTCCGGGGGTGCCCCCTGCTCCACCAGGTCCCCTGCGACGAGCACCTGCGCGTCGGGTACCCGGACCACCACGTCCCCGGCGGTGTGCCCCCGACCGGGGTGGCGCAGCAGCACCGGCCGACCCCCCACGTCGATCCACTCCTCGGTACGCACCGTCCGGTTCGGGGCCAGCACCTCCACCTCGGCCAGCTCGGCGGCGAGCCCCGGCAGCTCGGCCCGGATCTCCTCGGCCCCCTCCCGACGGATCCGCCCGGGCTGCTCCCGGAGGGCCTCGGCGGCCAACGGATGGGCCCAGACCGGGCAGGGAGGATCCCCGGCCAGTGTGGCGTTGCCGAAGCAGTGGTCGAAGTGGTGGTGGGTGTTGACGATGCTCCACGGGTGGGGGGTCACCTCCCGGGCGGCGGCGGCCAGTGCGGCGGCCTGCCCCGGGGTGGAGAGGGTGTCCACCAGCAGGGCCGCACCCTCCCCGCAGATCAGGGTGACGTTGACCCGCAGCAGGGGCTCCTGCAGCACGTACACCCGGTCGGCGACCTCGACGAAGCGCAGGCTCACGCCGACCCCCCGATGGGACCGGCCGTTCCGGCGGGACCAGCATTTCCGGCGGGACCGGCCGTCTCGGTGGGACCGGGGGTTCCGGTGGGACCGGGCCCGTCCGGGGGCGTACCGGGGGCTGCCTGGCCGATCCGGTCGAGGAAGCGTCGCCGGTCCACGACCATCCGCTCCACCCGCCCCCGGGCCGCCGTCTCGGCACCCTCGGTGAGGGTCACCTCGAAGGTCAACCGCCGTCCCTGTACGTGGGTCAGCCGGGCCTCGGCCACCACGGTCCGGCCCACCGGGGTGGCCGACAGGTGCTCCAACTCCACCCGGACCCCCACGCTCGTCGACCCGGGAGGTAGCCGGGGTGCCAGGGCCGCCACGGTGGCCGCCTCGGTCAGGGCCAGCACCCGGGGGGTGCCGAGCACCGGCACGTCCCCCGAGCCGACAGCCAGTGCCGTGTCGGACTCGGTCACCGTCAGCTCGACCCGGCCGCTCAACCCCGGGGCGAGGGATTCCTCCCGCATGCCCCACAGCCTAGGCGGGTCCGGGCCCGCCGGGGAGCAGGACCATCCGGTACCCGAGCAGCGGGGTCGGTCATCGGGGGTGGTCGGCGTCCATCGATACGACTTACGCCGTTAACCTTGACCGCGATGGCCGTCGTGACTGACCCCCAGCCCCCCGCCCGCACCGACACGCCCGTACCGGACGACGGTGGGCGACGTCGCCTGATCGCCATGTCGATCTGGAGTGTCGCCTTCGTCACCGGCTGGCTGACGATCGGCCTGCCCACCGACCCGGTCTATGCCTTCGTGTGGATCTGGGCGGCGACCATCGCCTGGAACTCGGCCCGCCCGTGGCGCAGCCACCTGCGGTTCGGTCGGGACTGGGCGCCGGTGGTGATCCTGCTCGTCATCTACAACCTCTCCCGGGGCTTCGCCGACAACGGCGCGATCCCGTACTCGTACGACCTGATCGTCGCCGACCTGGTGATGTTCGGGTGGCTCACCGGCGGTGTCGTGCCGACCGTCTGGCTCCAGCAGCACCTCTACCAGCCGACCGTCCAGTGGTACGACGTACTGGTCAGCTGGGTGTACTTCTCCCACTTCGTGGTGGCCTTCGCCGCCGCCGCCGTCCTCTGGATGCGCAACCGGGCCCGGTGGATCGCGTTCATCAGCCGGTTCGGGTTCCTGTGCGCCTCGGGGCTGGCCACCTACTTCATCTACCCGGCCGCCCCGCCCTGGTGGGCGGCGCAGTACGGGCTGATCGAGGAGGTCGCCCGGATCTCCACGCGAGGCTGGCGGGCGTTCGGCATGGGCGGGGCGGGCAACCTGCTCAACGCCGGCCAGATCGCCTCGAACCCGGTCGCGGCGATGCCGTCGCTGCACACCGCCTGGGCGCTGTTCGTGGTGCTGTTCTTCTTCCCCTCGGTACGCCGCCGCTGGTGGCCGCTGCTGCTGCTCTACCCGCTGGCGATGACCTTCACCCTGGTCTACTCCGGGGAGCACTACATCATCGACGTCCTGGTCGGCTGGGTGTACGTCGGCATGACGTTCCTCGTCGTCGGACTGGCCGAGCGGTGGTGGCGCAAGCGCCGTGGACGACGTACGCCGGCACAGGAGGCCGCCGGGCCGGACTACGACCGGGCAGCGGTGGGGGCGGAGGCCGCCGCCCGGGACGCCGACTCCGGGGCCACCCCGCCGACGACGAGCGGCACGAACCCGGAGACGGACCGGCAGCCGGTGGCTGTCTCCGAGCCGGGGACGGATCCGAAGCCGACGCCGACAGCGGAATCGGAGCCGGGAACGGAGCCGGAGCCGACGGCGGAATCGAAGCCGGGGACGGAGCCGAAGCCGAAGCCGACAGCAGACCCGGAGCCGGGGGTGGATCCGGACACCAAGGGCCGACCCCCGACCGGGACCCCGGGCGTGCCGGTCAGCTGAGCAACCCGCCCCGACCAACCCGGACACCGACACCCGACGCCCGTCCGACCCGCACCGATGCGGGCCGGGCGGGCGTCAGTGTCGGATACGACAGTCAGCACCGAACCCGGCCGCCACTGTCGAACCCGGCCGCCACGTTCGGATGGGGCCGCCAGTGTCGGGTGCGGCCGTCACTGGCGGGTACGAGCGGCGTGTGCCCTGTCGGTCAGCTCCGCGGCCAACGCCCACGCCTCGGCGAGGTCCCGGTCCTTGGCGGCGGCACCCGCCCCACCGGCGGTGTCGGCGTGCACTGTGGCGAGGCGCAGCCGCCGCTGCAAGGGCCCCTGGACCACCCGGACGCTCTGGATCCGGGCGTACGGCACGAGGGCCAGGTTCCGGGTCAGCAGACCGGACCGGGCGGCGAACACCTCGTCGGCGAGTCCGCTGCCCAACCGGGCCCGGCTCAGCGGGTTCAGCCAGCGGGCCCGGGGCGGGGGCGGGGCCATCGGCAGGTCGGCCAGGCGTACCCCGGGCAGCACCTCGGCCACGATCATCTCCCCGGTGGGGAGGTCACCGACCGGCAGCAGTCGGTCGGGTCGGTTGCGGTCGTCGGACTCGCCGGCGGAGTAGCCGGCCACCTCCAGTCGTAGCCGCAGCCATCCCTTGAACCGCCAGAGCAGCGGCCAGGTGACCGCGACAGTCTGGACCCGGTTGAGCGGAACGGTCTGCGCCCGGGTCTCCAGCAGCCCCTTGTGGATCCGGAGCACCTCGTCGTCGCGGGCGATGCGGAACGCCCAGTCGTCGAGGACCCGTCGGATCGGCTGCAGGACGACCCCGGCCATCGCGGTGAGCGTGCTCGCCACCGCGACGAAGGACCAGGAACCCTCGGAGAGGAACTGGGTCGTCACGAACGCCACGCCGAGGGGCAGCATGATCGCCTGCGGGGTGAGCAGCTGGCTGATCAACAGATGCTGGTTGCGGACCGCGTGCAGGGGCCGACCGGCCGGGGCGGGTGCCGGGGCGGCGTCGGTGGTGGTGGACTCGGGCGTGTTCGCCCTGGCCGGAGCGGTCACCCCGCCGGCCAGGGCGAGGAGCCGGGCGCGCAGCGCGGTGGCGTCGGCGACTGTCAGGTACGCCAGCGGGGCCTCGGTCTTGCCGCCGCCCACCACCTCCAACCGCAGCTCGGCCAGGCCGGTGAGTTGGGCGAGCAGCGGCCGGACCACTTCGACGGCCTGCAACCGTTCCAACGGGATGGCCCGGGTACGCCGCCACAGCAGCCCCTCGTAGACCCGCAGTTCCCGGCCGACGACGTGGTATCCGGTGTTGTACCAGCTGATCACCGCCAGGATGGTGGCGCCCAGGGCCAGCACGGCGACCATCACCGCGAACCAGCCGAAGCCCACCCGGGACAGGGTCGACCAGGACAGCCCGGCGATCACCACGACCAGTGACTTGGCTCCCTGCAGAGCCGGGCTGAGCGGATGCAGTCGTTGCCGGGGCTCCACGGTCGGGCCGACGCCGACGTGCGGCCCACCGGGTGGCGGGTGGACCGGCTGTCCGGCCGGCCCACTGATCACCCCTCCGGCGAGGGCGTGCACCACCCCGGTCGTCACCGGCACCGGAACGCCGGGCACCGCCGGCACCGGAGCGTCGGACGGCACCGGAGCGTCGGGTACCGCCGGTGCCGGTGCCGGTGCCGGTGCTGGTGCGTCGTCGGTCGGGGTGCCGGCGTCGGTCGGGTCGAACGCTTCGCCCGGCGGCGGTGTCGGCTCCGGGCCGAACTGTCCGGGCTGTGGGGCGGGGACGGGTCGGTCTGTCGGCTCCGGGCCGAACTGTCCGGGCTGTGGGGCGGGGACGGGCCGGTCTGCCGGCTCCGCGCCGAACTGTCCGGTCGTCGGATCGGGGTCGGGTCGGCCGTTCGACGGTGCCGGTCCGGCGGCTGCGGTCACAGCCCCTCCGCCCGGTCCTCGCCGAGCGCGGTGAGCCGGTCGCGGAGCCGGGACGCCTCGGCCGGACGCAGCCCGGGCACCCGGGCGTCGGTGGCCGCCGCTGCCGTGTGCAACTGCACGGTGGCCAGGTCGAAGGCGCGCTCCAGCGGACCGGCGCTGACGTCCACGAACTGCATCCGGGCGTACGGCACGATGGAGAGCCGTCGGACCAGCAGCCCGTGCCGGACCAGCAGGTCGTTCTCGCGTTCGGCGTACCCCCAGGCCCTGACCGCGCGGACGATCCCGATCACCCGCAGGACCCCGATCAGCACCACGAGACCGAGCGCGGTGCCGAAGAGCCAGTGACCCGTCCACGCCCACCCCACTGCCGTGCCGAACAGCAGGACGGCCAGGGTCATCGACAACCGGATCAACTCCACCCAGATCTGGTCGTGGGAGATCGACTGCCAGCGTACGGTGGCCGGCCACGGCTCCAGCGGGCTGACCGGGGCGGCCCCGGCCGGTTCGCCGCCACTGACCGTCGGTGATCTGTCGGGTGCGCTCACGTGTCGAGCGTAGGCGATCCGGGTGCCGCCGCGACCTCCCGCAGGAAGCCACGGGCACCGAGGAAGTCCCCGAGGAAGGCCCGGTGCTCCGGGCAGGCCATCCAGGTCTTGCGCCGATCGGCCTGGTGGAGGCGGGGATTGTTCCAGTGCAACGCCCAGGTGGCCCCGGCGCGGCAGCCGCGGGCCGAACAGACGGGCGGCGGTTCGACGGGGGCGCTCATCCGAGCGAGTCTAACGCCGTCGACCCCGACCGGCTGAGCGGCGAAGGCCCCGACCGGCTGAGCGGCGAAGGCTCTGGGCTGAGCGGCGGAGGCACCCGACCGGCTGAGCGATGCAGGGCACCGGGCAGGGCGACGCGGGCAGGTGGCGGGGAGGCGGCGAGAACGCAGGGGGAGGGCGGCGAGAACGCCTGTGCGGTGGGGGTGACCGGCGGCCGGATCAGGTCGGGCGGCCGGGAGTTCGAGCGCCGGGCGGCCACGGGGGGAGCCGCCCGGCGACGGGATGAATCGTACACGTGCCGGACCCCTCCGTGTCCACCCGTGGCGGCGTTTCGGGCACCCGGGACGGGAGGGCGAAAATCGGCTTCTCCGTGTCTCGGCTCTCAGCCGGGCATGCGAGTCTTGTACGGCACGACGACACGACGACCGACCACGCTGTGGAGGACCGGTGGCCCAGCCGACCACACCCGACGCCCCGACGCCGACCGACGGCGACCCGCAGGGCCCCTCCGCTCCGGTCACCACCCCGGCGGAGGACGCCACGTTGGTGGAGCGGGCGTTGTTCGAGATCAAGCGGGTGATCGTCGGGCAGGACCGGATGGTGGAGCGGATGTTCGTCGCGCTCCTCGCCCGGGGTCACTGCCTGCTGGAGGGGGTGCCCGGGGTGGCGAAGACCCTCGCCGTGGAGACCCTGGCCACTGTGGTCGGCGGCTCGTTCGCCCGGGTGCAGTTCACCCCGGACCTGGTGCCCGCCGACGTGATGGGCACCCGGATCTACAGGCAGTCCAGCGAGAAGTTCGACGTCGAGCTGGGGCCGGTGTTCGTCAACTTCCTCCTCGCCGACGAGATCAACCGGGCGCCGGCGAAGGTGCAGTCCGCCCTGCTGGAGGTGATGAGCGAGCGGCAGGTCTCCATCGGCGGTGAGACCCATCGGGTGCCGGATCCCTTCCTGGTGATGGCCACCCAGAACCCCATCGAGCAGGAGGGGGTCTATCCGCTGCCCGAGGCGCAGCGGGACCGGTTCCTGATGAAGGTGGTGGTGGGGTATCCGACCGACGCCGAGGAGCGGGAGATCGTCTACCGGATGGGCGTGGCCCCACCGGTCCCGGCGCGGGTGTTCACCACCACCGACCTGATCGCCCTCCAGCGCAAGGCGGACCAGGTCTTCGTGCACAACGCGCTCGTCGACTACGCGGTCCGGTTGGTGCTCGCCACGCGTACCCCGGCGGAGCACGGGATGCCCGACGTCGCGCAACTGATCCAGTACGGTGCCAGCCCGCGCGCCTCCCTCGGGCTGGTCCGGGCGACGCGGGCGATCGCCCTGCTGCGCGGTCGGGACTACGCGTTGCCCCAGGACGTGCAGGACATCGCGCCGGACGTGCTGCGGCACCGGCTGGTGCTCAGCTACGACGCGCTCGCCGACGACGTGCCCGCCGACCACGTGGTGCACCGGGTGATGTCGACGATCCCGCTGCCCTCGGTGGCCCCCCGGCAGCAGGCCACCCCACCCCCGGTCGGTGCGCCGGGCGGCGGGTGGCCCGGACAGTAGCCGTGACCGAGTCCACCCCCACCGGTTCGGGACCCTCCACCCCGGCTGTCGCGCCCCGGACCGAGGCCGTCCTGTCCCGCCTCCAACTGATGGTGACCCGCAAACTCGACGGCCTGCTCCAGGGCGACTACGCCGGTCTGCTGCCCGGACCGGGCAGCGAGGCGGGGGAGTCGCGGGAGTACCGCCCCGGTGACGACGTACGCCGGATGGACTGGCCGGTCACCGCCCGGACCACCACCGCGCACGTGCGGCGTACCGTGGCCGACCGGGAGTTGGAGACGTGGCTCGCTGTGGACCTCTCGGCGAGCCTGGACTTCGGCACCGGGCAGTGGCTCAAGCGGGACGTGGCGATCGCGGCGGCCGCGGCGATGACCCACCTGACGGTGCGTGGAGGCAACCGGATCGGCGCGGTGATCGGCACCGGCCCGGCGACGCCGCCGGCACCGGCCCGGCGGTGGCGACGATCCACCCCACCCCCGGAGCCCGGGCCGGGCGTGACCGTCCGGGTTCCGGCCCGGTCCGGCCGCAAGGAGGCGCAGGGGCTCCTGCGGGCGTTGGCCCGGACCCCGGTCCGGCCGGGACGCAGCGACCTCGGCGCGCTCGTCGACATGCTGAACCGGCCGCCGCGACGGCGGGGGGTCGCGGTGGTCATCTCCGACTTCCTCGCCCCGCCGCAGGAGTGGAGCCGACCGGTCCGTAAGCTTCGGGTCCGCCACGACGTGCTGGCCATCGAGGTGGTCGACCCGCGTGAGCTGGAACTGCCCGACGTCGGGGTGCTCCCGGTGGTCGACGCGGAGACCGGGCAGCTGCACGAGGTGCAGACCGCCGATCCGGGGCTGCGCCGCAGGTACGCCGAGGCGGCTGCGGCCCAGCGGACGGCGATCGCCCGGGAGCTGCGCGGGGCCGGGGCCGCGCACCTGCGTCTGCGTACCGACACCGACTGGCTGCTGGACATGGTGCGCTTCGTCGCCGCACAGCGGCACGCCCGCACCCGGGGGACGACACGATGATCCGATTTCTGCAACCGTGGTGGCTGCTGGCCGTGCTGCCGGTGCTGGCCCTCGCCGCCCTCTACGTGTGGCGGCAGCGCAACCGGCGGGCGTACGCGGTCCGGTTCGCCAACGTGGACCTGTTGCGTACCGTCGCGCCGAAGGGGTTGGGTTGGCGTCGGCACGTGCCGGCCACCGCGTTCCTGCTCTGTCTGCTGGTCCTGTCCAGCGCGTTGGCCCGGCCCGCGTTGGACACCCGGGAGCCGTTGGAGCGGGCCACCATCATGTTGGCCATCGACGTGTCCCTGTCGATGCAGGCCGACGACGTCTCCCCGAACCGGTTGGAGGCCGCCCAGGAGGCGGCAAAGCAGTTCGTCGACGAGCTTCCGGAGACGTACAACCTGGGGTTGGTGTCGTTCGCCAAGTCGGCGAACGTCCTGGTGCCGCCGGGCAAGGACCGGGCCGCGGTGACCGGGGCGATCGACGGGCTGGTGCTGGCCGAGGCGACGGCGACCGGTGAGGCGGTCTTCACCTGCCTGGAGGCGATCCGGTCGGTGCCGGCCGACGGGGCGGCGGGCATCCCCCCGGCGCGGATCGTGCTGCTCTCCGACGGGTTCCGGACCTCCGGCCGGTCGGTCGAGGAGGCCGCCAGCGCGGCGCAGGCGGCGAACGTCCCGGTCTCCACCATCGCCTTCGGCACCGACACCGGGATGGTCGACATCGGCGGTCAGCTCCAGCGGGTGCCTGTGGACCGGATGGCCCTGGCCCAACTGGCCGAGACCACCGAGGGCTACTTCTACGAGGCCGCCTCGGTCACCGAACTCAAGCAGGTCTACCAGGACATGGGCAGCTCGATCGGGTTCCGGACCGAGGCCCGCGAGATCACCCAGTGGTACGCCGGCCTGGCGCTGCTGCTGGCGCTCTGCGCCGGGGCGACGAGCCTGCTCTGGACCTCCCGGATCATCTGAGCCCGACGTGGCACCGGTTCCAGCCGGTGGGGTGCCGGGCGTGGTGGGTTAGCGCTTACCTGCCGGTAACGCCTAGGCTCCCCACCGACGTGGATCAGCGACACTCCGAGGGGGACCCGTGGCCCGTACCGTGCTGGTGACCGGTGGCAACCGGGGGATCGGCCTGGCCATCGCCCAGGCCTTCGCCAAGCAGGGCGACCGGGTGGCGGTGACCCACCGCTCCGGCGACGCGCCGGAGGGACTCTTCGGGGTCAAATGCGACGTCACCGACGCCGCCTCGGTCGACGCGGCGTTCACCGCCGTCGAGGCCGAGCTGGGGCCGGTCGAGGTGCTGGTGGCCAACGCCGGGATCACCGACGACACCCTGCTGCTGCGGATGAGCGAGGAACAGTTCACCCGGGTGCTGGACACCAACCTGACCGGCGCGTTCCGCTGCGCCAAGCGGGCCTCGGGAAAGATGCTGCGGGCCCGGTGGGGTCGGATGATCTTCATCTCCTCGGTGATCGGTCTCTACGGCGGCCCCGGTCAGGTGAACTACGCGGCCAGCAAGGCCGGCCTGGTCGGCGTGGCCCGGTCGATCACCCGGGAACTGGGCAGCCGCAACATCACCGCCAACGTGGTCGCGCCCGGCTTCATCGACACCGACATGACCGCCGCCCTGCCCGAGGAGCGTCGGGCCGAGTACGTCAAGGCCATCCCGGCCGGCCGACTGGCCAGCCCGGAGGAGGTCGCCGCAGTGGTCGCCTGGCTGGGCGGGGACGGGTCGAGCTACATCTCCGGCGCCGTGATCCCGGTCGACGGCGGCCTGGGTATGGGTCACTGAGAAAACACGGAGGAACACCACATGTCCGGACTGCTGGCCGGTAAGCGACTGCTGGTCACCGGCGTCATCACCGACGCCTCGATCGGCTTCTCGGTGGCGAAGCTCGCCCAGGAGAACGGCGCACAGGTAGTGCTCACCGGCTACGGCCGGCTCTCCCTGGTCGAGCGGATCGCCAAGCGACTCCCCGAACCGGCCCCGGTGATCGAACTCGACGTCACCGACGCCGAGCAGCTCGCCGGACTCGCCGGGAAGGTACGCGAGCACGTCGACGGGCTCGACGGGGTGGTGCACTCGATCGGGTTCGCCCCGCAGAGCTGCCTCGGCGGTGGGTTCCTCGACGCGCCGTGGGAGGACGTGGCGACGGCGTTGCAGGTGTCGACGTACTCGTACAAGTCCCTGGCCATGGCGGCGCTGCCGCTGATGTCCCCCGGCGGGGCCGTTGTCGGGTTGACCTTCGACGCCACCAAGGCCTGGCCGGTGTACGACTGGATGGGCGTGGCCAAGGCCGGCCTGGAGTCAGCCTCCCGCTACCTCGCCCTGCACCTGGGGCCGAAGGGCATCCGGAGCAACCTGGTCGCCGCCGGACCGCTGCGGACCATCGCCGCGAAGTCGATCCCCGGCTTCGACAGGTTCGAGCAGGCCTGGACCGAGCGGTCCCCGCTGGGCTGGAACCTCACCGACGCCGAGCCGGCCGCCCGGGCCTGCCTGGCCCTGCTCTCGGACTGGTTCCCGGCCACCACCGGCGAGATCGTCCACGTCGACGGCGGGTACCACGCCACCGGCGCCTGAGATGTGAGGAAGTGAGGGGTGTCGGCGGGCCGTCGGGATGGGCGGGCCAGAATGGTGCCATGGCGTACGACGCGGTGGTGCTGGTCTCCTTCGGTGGCCCCGAACGGCCCGAGGACGTGATGCCGTTCCTGCAGAACGTGACCCGGGGGCGGGGGGTCCCGCCGGAGCGACTCGCCGAGGTGGCCGAGCACTACCAGCACTTCGGTGGGGTGTCCCCGATCAACCAGCAGTGCCGGGACCTGCTCGCCGCGATCCGTGAGGACTTCGCCGAGCACGGTCTCGACCTGCCGGTGTACTGGGGCAACCGGAACTGGCACCCGATGCTCGCCGACACCGTGGCACAGATGCGCGACGACGGGGTCCGGCACGCCCTGGCCTTCGTCACCAGCGCGTACGGCGGGTACTCGTCGTGTCGGCAGTACCAGGAGGACGTCGTCGCCGCGCGTGCGGCGGTCGGCCCGGACGCGCCGGCCATCGACAAGCTGCGGCAGTTCTGGGACCACCCGGGTTTCGTCCAGCCGCACGCCGACGCGGTCAGGGCGGCGCTGACCCGGCTCGACCCGGCCCGCCGGGACACCACCAGGCTGGTGTTCACCGCCCACTCGATCCCCACCTCGATGGCGGCCAACGCCGGTCCGCACGGCGGCCGGTACGAGGCCCAGCTGCGGGAGACGGCCCGGTTGGTGGCCACCGAGGCCGCCCCGGACCTGCCGTACGACCTGGTGTGGCAGAGCCGTTCCGGCCCGCCGCACGTGCCGTGGCTGGAGCCGGACGTCAACGACCACCTGGCCGCCCTTGCCGAGGGGGGCACCTCGTCGGTGGTGGTCAGCCCGATCGGTTTCGTCTCCGACCACCTGGAGGTGGTGTGGGACCTCGACACCGAGGCGCTGGAGACCGCCCGCCGGCTCGGCCTTGACTTCGTCCGCGCCGGCACCCCCGAGACCGATCCCCGGTTCGTGGCGATGATCCGGGAACTGGTCCAGGAGCGGATCGACCCGGACGGGGTGGACCGGCGACGCCGCCTCGGTGAGCTGCCGATCTGGGACACCTGCCCGACGGTGTGCTGCGTGCCCGCCCGTCGACCCTCGCCCGCGTCGACGACGCCGCGAGGGGAGGGACGATGACCGAACGCAAGCCGGTCGAGAGCTGGCTGACCGACATGGACGGCGTGCTGGTGCACGAGGGGCAGCCGGTGCCGGGGGCACCCTGCCGGCGGCCGGGTCGGTGGCGGCGATGATCTCGAAGGCGACGGGGGTCGACCCGTACTTCGTGGGCAAGCCCAACCCGATGATGATGCGGTCGGCGTTGAACACCATCGACGCCCACTCGGAGAGCACCGCGATGATCGGTGACCGGATGGACACCGACGTCCTGTGTGGTCTGGGGGCCGGGTTGGAGACGATCCGGGTGTTGACCGGGATCAGCTCCCGGGCGGAGGCGGAGCGCTACCCGTACGGTCAGGGGCGCAGCGGGGCGTTGCAGGCGGCGACCAGGGCCTGTCGGCAGGCGGCGGTGAGGGGGCGCAGGGCCGCGTCGCGCAGCTGTGCCTCGTAGTTGTTGACCGCCCCGCCGGGTGCGGCGTGCCCGGCCAACGCCAGGACCCGGTCGAGGACGGCGGCGCGGGCGAAGAGCCGTCGGGCGCGCGGGTCGAAGCCGGGGGGCAGGTCGGTGGTGCCGTCGGGGCGGCGCAGCGCGGCCAGCGCCCCGGCCAGTTCGGGTCGCCACTGGGCGACGTCCAGTCGGGTCAGGACGGCGGTGGTCTCGGCCAGCGCGGCGG